>JBLHWH010000029.1:0-43077 GCA_047628935.1 Halioglobus sp.
ACTATTCCGATTGTACCTACACCTTCAACTTTTATACTTTCAAATCTTCCTTCAGCACCTGTGATATTCGAGAGATGTAATAATACTTCCGATGAATCGAATCCGAGCTCAATTGCAGCACCATAAACAGCTAGCAAATTGTAAGCATTAAATTCTCCTACTAATCTGAAGTGAGCTTCGTATCCTTCAATCTTTAACTGTAGACCATTTACCCCGTTGCTCATAATTTTCGCCTTGTAACTAGCCACATTTCTCAATGCGTAGGTTAGCTTCTTGGCAGAAGTGTTTTGCAACATTACTTCTCCTCGTTTATCATCCTCATTTACCAATGCAAATGAACCTAAAGGAAGGGCATCGAAGAACTTTTTCTTCGCCCATATATATTCTTTAAATGTCTTGTGATAATCCAGGTGATCGTGTGACATATTGGTAAATACACCACCTGTATATTCTATGCCTGCTATTCGTTTCTGATCTACAGCATGCGAACTGACTTCCATAAAGACATATTCGCAACCTGCATCCCTCATCTGAGCGATCAACTTATTCAAGCTTATCACATCAGGCGTGGTGTGTGTCGATGGTATGATCTTGTCTCCAATTTTGTTTTCCACAGTAGATATTAACCCTACTTTGAAGCCAAACTTCGAGAACAATTGCCACAATAATGTAACTACCGTTGTCTTGCCATTTGTACCCGTTACTCCTACTATCTTGACCCCCTTACTCGGATTGTCATAATAATGAGAAGCAGCTACGGCCATTGCATTTCTTGTGTCACTCACCCTCACAACTGTCACTCCTGAAGTAAATTCGAAGTCTGCATTTTCACAGAAAACAACTTTAGCTCCTTTTGCAATCGCTGATTCGATGTGGTCGTGACCATCTGAGGCAAAACCTTTTATGGCAAAGTACACATCATCATTGTTCACTTTCCTAGAATCTAGGTGCAGTTCATTAATCACTACTTCCCTGTCTCCTATGATCTGAACAATCAGATTATCATCAAGTATTTCAAATAACTTTCGTTTCTGAGACATCCTATCTAGTTTAAGTAAATTTTGATGTCTTGTCCATTTATTTTGGCTCCTGGCTTAATAGTCTGCTTGACCACTTTCCCTACTCCATCAACTTCTACATTCATCCCAAGATTCTCCAAAACATATATCGCATCTCTGGCTCCCATGCCTTTTACATTGGGCACCTCTGATCTGCTTATTTTCTTTTTATCAATTAGCATCTTTGTTTCAAATGGATCAACTTCTACCCAACTCCCAATTTTTTTCGACTTATATTCCAAGCCTACATAATCGAACACCCGCTTGAAGTCATTTCCGAATCCTGCATTAGACTCTGGCAACTCAATTGTAGCTACCTTTTGTGACTCTTCTGAATAAATCAGATTGTCAGATAATGTCGTAATGCGCTCAGCTATCTTCTTATATGCAGGCCCTGCAGCTGAAGCTCCGTAATAAGCACTTCCCTGAGGTTTGTAAATGACAACTATCATCGAGTATTTCGGATTTTGAACTGGAAAATAACCTACAAATGATGCGTTATATTCTTTTTTTTGATCCTTATCCTGATAGTTAACTCTTGTTGTACCCGTTTTTCCTGCTATATCTACTATCGAAGACCTTAGCTTTCTCCCTGTACCATTCCTAACTACACCTTCTAGCATTTGTTGGGCTGCATCTACCACTTCTGGCTTCACGAGTTGCCTTTTCAACACCCTTGGTCTAAATATCTTCACAGTACTTTCACCATTTAATATTTCACTCACTAAGTACGGTTTCATCATTTTACCATCATTCGCAATCGCATTGTACAAATTAAGCGTCTGTAATGGCGTATTCATCAACTCATAACCGTGAGCCATCCATGGAATAGTCGTACCATACCATGTCTTTTTGTTTTTAACTGGGTGTTTAATCTGAGGCTTTGCTTCACCTATTATTTCTACTCCCATTCTGCTTGCCATACCAAGCGACCTTAGTTTATCTACAAACTTGATCTTCCCTTCTGAATTATTGTAATTATCATGAACTAGCTTAGCAATTCCTACATTAGAAGACTTCTCAAATGCCTCTCTTAATGTTACTCGACCAAGGCCGTGCATATCAGAATCATACATTGTGAGGTCATAAAATCTCATCTTACCTCCTTTGAGATCGACAGTCGATTCTAGATCACAGTACCCATCATCCATCAACGCAAGCACACTCGCTAACTTAAATGTAGATCCTGGCTCAGATAATCTCCCAATGGCATCATTATATATTTCACCATAATGACCATCTTCTAATCTTCTGAAATTTGAGATCGCTTTGATTGCTCCCGTCTCTACCTCCATCACGATAGCAGTTCCAGCCTCCGCTTCTATTTCCACAACTCTTGACAACAATTCATTGTGTACAATATCTTGTATGTCAATATTAATCGTGGTTACAATATCGTTTCCTTTTCCAGGCTCAAAGTCCTGAAGATCATATACAGGCACCCATTCGTTATTGAGCTCCGACACTTTCTTCATCAGTACCTGAGTCGAATCCCCTGCAAGAAACTTATCAAAGTATCCTTCCAATCCGATTTTCGAGGCATTTTGTCTATCCTCCCCTATCGTTCTGCTAGCAAAACCATTATAAGGTTTCGATCTTTTAGAAAACGACTCAGCAATCATTCCTCCTTGATATTTATTTAATCTAAAGAGAGGAAACTTTTTGATTTTCCTAAGATCATCACTATTGATTCGCTTAGCGATTGGGAAGTATTTCTTTTTCTTTTTCCGTCCCTGGATTAAGTTATTTCTCCATTCAGATTCGGTCTTATGCTTTCCTATTGATTTGCTCAAATAGTATGCAAGAGAATCGACTCCTTCATTGAAGACTTTTACCTTTTGGACAGATAAATCCATATGAATGTCAAAGAACTTTAGTGAGGTACTCAACAAGTTGAAATCCTCAGAATATATATTTCCGCGCTCTGCTCTCAGGGTACGCATTTTTACATTTTTATTACCTTTTTCTCTCCACTTATCGCCTTCGATAAGAGACACCTTTACCACCCTAGCCATGATCACCACGCTTAGTATTATGAAGGCCGCTAATACGGCGTACACTCTTACTAATAACTCTTTCTTTCTATCCATGTTTGCGCGACCATCAGTTCTGACCCGATATCTTAATAGGCGCTTTTCGGATGGGTTTAAGATCCAATTCCGCGACTTTTTGTTCAATTTGCGATTGTGTGCTACCGTACATTATATCCTTCTTGATATCCATGTATCGCCACTTAGTGTCATTGACCTCAGCCTTTAGAGCCTCTATTTTTCGAAGATTTCCTTCGACACTATGTGCGCTGTATATGTACACCCCGATGAGCAACGCGAGGTAGCACACAAAAGGCAAATTCATAAAAAGCCATTCGATTCCTTTGAATCTAGTAGAAGTTGTAGTTTTCTTATGTTGACTCTTAGTCTTCAAATGGTTTTATTTTCTGCTGCTGTTCGACCGCTTTGCTTTTTGAGTTTCGACTTTTCGACCACTTTGCTTTTCGAACAGATTTGCTTTTATTTTATTTACTCCGAAATTCAACATTTTGAATTCGAAATCTCCTTTAGATTCTTATGATGCTGGAATAGACTTCCGTGATTGATGCGGATCACCTATCCCGTGCATACATAAGCGCTAATTATTTTCTTTTTTTTCGCTACGCCTTTAGACTTGTCGACTATTCGACTGCTCTACTTATTGCCCCCTGCCCTTTTCGAGAATTCGAGACGTTTGATTCAAAATCCAAATTATTTATTCGAAATCCCTCACAACTTCTCCGCTATTCTCAGTTTCGCACTTCTTGCCCTACTGTTTCTTTTCAACTCTTCTTCACTCGCCTGCATCAGCTTCTTATTCACCAACTTGAATGGTCGATCAATGTGCCCGAAATCATCCTGGATAAGTTTCCCATCTACATTTCCAGATTTGAAGAAGTTTTTCACATACCTATCTTCTATAGAATGATAGCTCATGATTACAAATCTTCCACCAGGCTCTAGCACCTCAAGACCACCTTGCAACATTTCTTCAAGCACTTGCACTTCCTGATTTACTTCCATCCGGAGGGCCTGATAAACTTGTGCGAAATATTTTGGCCGAGTACCAAATTTTAACCTTTCAAGTATTTCATTTAATTGAAATGTAGTTTTGATCGATGAATTTCCTCTTTCCGAAACAATCTCTTTAGCTAGGGTCCGTGAATTTCTTACTTCGCCGAATTTACTAAACAGAAGCTGTAGATCATCTTGCGAATATTCTTTCAAAATAATAGCTGCAGTCATTTCCTCAGCACTATTCATACGCATATCAAGATCCGCATCAAACCTATAAGAGAAGCCTCGCTCTGGAAAATCCAACTGCCAAGAACTCACACCAAGATCAGCAAGAATGCCATCAACTTTCCTAACACCTTCCACACGCAAAAATCGCTTGATATGCCTGAAGTTAGCCTTAATAAAAGTAAATCTCGGATCATCGAGTTGATTTACAACTGCATCATCATCTTGATCGAAACCATACAGATGACCTTCGTCACCTAAGTTTTTTAATATCGATTGGGAATGTCCACCGGCACCGAAAGTTACGTCTACATACTTTCCGCTCGGCTTAAGATTTAGACCAGCTATACACTCGTCCAACATTACTGGCACATGATACTCACTCATCGGCTATATCGGATTGAGGCTCACCTCCACCCTGCGCCAGAGTACCGAATATTCCGTCCGCTATTTCGGAGAATGATTCAGGTTCGTCATTAAGCATGTCAAAATACTTTTCTTTGTCCCAGATCTCTACCTGCTCATGATATGCGAATAGGATTACATCTTTCTTTAATCCTGCATAGTCGATCAGATTACCTGGAAGCAAAATTCTATCCGCAGAATCCATGTGTAACATAGAAGCTCCTCGATAAAAGTATCTCATTGCTTGCCGCTCTTTTGAATTGTAAATGTTGAGCTGGTTAAATATTTTCGTCTTTCCCTCCCAAACTGTTTTGGGATACATCATTAGGTGTTTTTCAAACCCTCGATTAATCGCTAACTCGAGAATTCCAGTAAATCCAAACTGCCTGATAAGAGACGTAGGTAACCTAAGACGCCCTTTGGCATCAAGCTTACACTCATACTCTCCTGTCAGTTGGTATTTATTCACACTTATTATTTTAGAATATCGGCCTCGTCAAAAACCTTTATTCTCACTTTCAGTATCCGTAGTCGCTTCTCGTCTAAAAAGCAACTGTTTTCACTTTCGGTACTAATGATAAACAAATGTAACACAGAATTACACATTATAGTACCAAAACGCCACTTATTAACACCAAACATGATAAAATAATATAATACGTAGAAGTATGTAGTCAATATGATTACACATTATGAAGATTTTGTTGATAAGGACTTGTATCGTCCTTTGCTCTGAGGATAAAGCGAGCGCTCTAGGTTGGTTGTATGTAAAAGTGCACTAACGAGAACCATGCCACTTTATGAATGCAAATATACATATTATATTTATATTGCATATGTATTTAGTTGTTTATTATGGAATTGATTAATATCAAGTTGGTAAATTATCCAATTATTGAGTTACCCAGCACCTCTCGATAATAGACGTTGAACATCTATTATAGGCCTTCGGGGTGATGTCTTAGATGGTTGAACTATGCGAAGAAGTCCTCCTCTTTGATCCTCCTTCAAAAGAATAACAAACCGGCGTGGCTCCATGTGGTGTCTAGATATCAGATATCTCTTCCATCGATTAAAGCACAACTACCTTCTCAACATAAATAAGATAACATCAATAAATTCTAAATAGATATACTCCTGATTTGTTCAATTGATATTCAAGGTATTGGTTGTCCTCGCTAGTGCATTCATCAACTCTTACTAATTCTCCATTGGTTCGATAAACCTCTACCCTTTCAATAGCCGTGTACAAATAATTGCCACGAAAAAGAAAACTACCTTGATTTAGATTCGGAGCTATGGCATAATCGCCCTGTTTACATCTTGACTGATTAAGCTCTTCTATCGAATACTAAAATTCCTTAATATTTTTATCTAATACATCCTTGGGGTATTGTTCCGTAATATTTGGTACCATTCAACCTTCACATTAACATCTTCTATTCTTAGATATGTCATCGCACATAAAAAAGGGGCAAAATTAGAAATCCCCGAAGGCGCCAAATTATTAGCCACAACATTTGCAGGTTCGTCTGAATAACATGCTATATAATACTGTTGATCTAGTTCAATTCTCCAATGCACATTGACACTGCAATCCGCTTCGAATTCATCACCTATTAGGACTATACTATCACCACTTATCTGCCCCCCACGAAACACTTCATCTATAATAAGGTATGTAAGTAAAATACCACCACCATTATATTGATTATCATACACAGTTCCTTTAAAAGCTATTATGTCTTTTGTCAATATAATCACACCAATATTCTGTAGAACATGAACAGGCGACAATTTGTACACACCCTAAGAATATTTGCAATAATATGGTGTTTATTCGAATCAAGAAACTACTTGGTTTCAATTCATTGGTTACCCCGTATATATATTAACTGGATCTATTGATAAAAATATAGCATTACTATTTTATGAAAGTTGATAAAAAAGACAAATAGAGTAATCTTTCGCTACAGAATATGCAACCTTTAATCTTAACCTGCATGTTTATTAAATAAAACCAGCCCACATATTTAACATTTCCCTGCATTTCCGTCAATGATAGTATATTGTTGTCACCATCAACACTACAGACCATCTTGGCCAAAACCAAATTTAAAATACATATGGCAAACTTAATGAATGAAGTAGCAAGACACCTTACGCATAACGTTATTATCCAACTCTCTAGGCAACTGGGAGCTCAAGATCCTTGTCGTAAAGAAAGCAAATCAAGGGGTGACTGAGCTGTTACTTAATGCTATTTCACGAAATGCGAATAAACAACAAAATGGTGGTGGTGGTGGTGGGCTATATGGTGCTATTAAAAAAGATCATGATGGTGGCACACTTGATGAACTGATGAATATACTTGGAGGAAAAAAGCAAGTAACCAATCCGAAGACAATGAACGGGACAGGAATAATAAACCATCTTCTAGAAAAAAGACAATTAGAGACTGCACAAATGGTAAAGCAAATGAGTGGACTTGATATTTTCAAATCAGGAGCACTTATGCAATTGATTGCGCCTGTGATCATGGGTGGTGTAGGTCGACAACAAAAATCTAGCTCACTTGAACTTGGAGGTCTTGCAAAAGTTTTGATGGCTGGAGTACAACAGAAACAACAAGGTGGAGCTCAAGGAGGGGAAGGAAGTATATTCACTAAACTTCTTGATATGGATGGAGATGGCAGTGTGATGGATGATTTGATGAATATTGGAATGAAGGTATTGACGAAATAGAGAGAAAGTCTTCATGAAAAATAAAAAGCTGCTCCAACTTCATAGGTTGTAGCAGCTTTTTTAATTGAGCTTCTTTGTGAATAAAACATTATATCACTTATTCAGCTATCGAATTGATTAAAAATAATTGTGATCGTTTTGGTGGTTATGCAGAGGTGTTCATTTTTGGTTTTCAGACGTCCATCATTTATATTCAACTCAAATTACTATTTCAATGACCGTCATTTTTTTGGTTTAAAATGAAAGAATGATTCACTATCTCATTCTAGGTTATGCAAGATATACTTCTAATATACTAGGCCATAAAACCTTCTATATTTCCTACTTATACATTAGTCGAAGTGAAATAAAAAAGGTCGACAATTAATTAAGCTTATTTCTAACAGTGAAAAATAATATTTCTTACTTTTTAGTCAGATGACATTTATTATTTTACTATCTTACCTAATTGGTAATCTTGTACTTTTTGTTCAGCTGTTGCTTTTTTTAATAATTGCTTCGACCCACTAACGAAATAGATAGAATGACAGACAATGATGTTTACACTTCAATATTAAAAGGCGGTCAATCATTAGAAATCGCTACTCAATACATAATGAGGTCCAACATTGGGATTATGTATGATTTAAAATCTAAGTTAAAACTACCCACACAAGACATAAAGGATCTCTACACTGATGCCATATCCAATTTAATTTGGAATGTACAGACAAATAAATTCAAAGGTAATTCGAAGTTAACAACCTACCTATTTAAAATATTTCACAACAAATCTGTTGACCATCTCAGACATATCTCGACTAATAAAAACAGACAAACGGACGAAATAACTAGTATCCGATTAGAAAGCGGAGAAGATTTAGAATCCGACACATATAATAACATCGCTTTCGAACAAGTAAAAAGTGAGATAAAACAGCTAGGAAGCGAGTGTAAAAACATTCTAATGGATTGGGCATATTGGGGCTATAATATGAAAGAGATAGCAACACGAAATAACCTAGAAAGTGCAAATAAAGCTAAAAAATCAAAATATAGTTGTTTGCAAAAACTGAGGGAAATGCTTAAATCAAAAAACTTATATTAATGGAAGAGAATAACAAGCGTTTCGGAGTATATTTCCATGGTAGAATGTCAGATAATGAATCTTTAGAGTTCCAAAGCTCAATAAAAGGTAATCCTAACCTCAAATCTGATTATGAATTTTATGAGTCTGTAAAAAGAGCATCATCGGACATAAGAAAAGATGAATTAAGAGGACAACTTGAAGAAATTAATCTTGAAGAAGAACCTAATAATCAATCAAATACAACAAAAAAAGAAAAGGTAAGATCAACAAAAATATTTACTTTAATTAAATTCGCAGTTGCTATTGCAGCATTATTTTTCATAGGTTTCTGGGGATATCAAGATGCACAAAAACCTGATATTCAAGGACTGTATGCTCAAAAATTTGAAACTTTTGTTCCACAGCAGTCTAGAGGCGAAAACATTGACTTATCTTCTATTGATAGAAATAATATAAATACGCCAGAACTCAAGCTATGGTATTCTACAATTTTATTGAGTGAAAATAAAACCAAAGAAGCAATATCAACATTAAATGAAATAAACGACAAAACAAGTTTCCGAGATCAAAAGTACTGGTATCTTGGGCTATCTAATTTAAAAACTGGTAACTTCGCAGAAGCTAAAAAACACTTTGCCTACTTACGATCAATAAGTAATTTTAAAAAACAAGAGATAACAGAAATATTATTAGCAATTAATGACTAGCCTTGAAGAACTTAACATCCTTTTTTAGTTTACTATTCTTTTTTTTTCTGCTTGCAACATCTGACATTGCTGGACAGACAAGCGGATTGCAAATATTTGACCAGGCAGAAAAGTCGTCAAATGAAGGTAATTTCCGTCTTAGTAATGACAAATACTTTGAGGCGATCCCTCTATTTTTCAAAGAGAAAAACTGGCCTAAATATTATCAATCTAGGTATGCGATTACTTATAATTATGTAGACTTATATGAATTCGAAAAGGCAGAAAAAGAGATTACATCAGCGATATCCCATTTTGAGAAGAACTATCAGGATACATTCATAATTCAACAACCAAAGCTCTACCATGCTGCAGGCAGAGTATATATAGATCTGCACAAATATGAAGAAGCCATAGCCAACAATCGTCTGGCTATGAAGTACTATCAAGGAATAAAAAACGAAAAATCCCGGATTAAATATACAAGCTATATGTATAATAATATTGGTGGGGTTTACAAACAAAAGCGATCTATGGACAGTGCACTTCACTACTTCCAACTCGCACTTCCTCTCAAAACTCAGGCACTAGGCCCAAATGCGAACAGTACATTGAGGACCATCAAATCAATATCTGGAATATATCAAGATTGGGGGCAATTAGACAAAGCGATCAAAACCCAAACTATAGCACTCGATGGTGCAATAAAAGAAGGTAACAAGAATGCTGAGGCAGAAGCATATAATGGGCTCTCTCAGATGTACCAACGTAAATATGACTTCGAAACATCAAAAAAATACATTGCAAAGTCGATGGAGACATACAAGGCTATAGTTCCCCAACGCGAATTAGATATCGCACGCAGTTATCATCAAATGGGTAATGTACTAGAAGCTGAGAAATCACATCAAGAGTCTATACAGTGGTATACAAACGCTAAAAAACTATATAGAAAAATCTATAACGGAAAATACAGCTATAAAGAAGGCCTCTCTACCATGAATCTAGGTAAAGCATATAATTATCTTGCAGACCAATTAGAAGAGTCCTCGTTAAAAATAGATGCTGATCATCCAGATGTACGTAAACTTAGAGCAAAGTCAATTGTTTTTTTTGATGAAAATGAAGAGATATTCAAAGAAGTAATTTCAAAAGATCATGCTCGATGGATCGAACTATGGCTAAGCAAAGGTTTGTGTCTTATAGAAAATAGGGATACAAGTGCCGCTCATGAATTATTTCAAAAAGCATACGATCGAGCGTACAAGGTATCCCCCGAAAAGAGTTATGATCGATCTTTAGCTTGCCTCAACCTTGCTCGATCTACAATTAATCCTGATAGTGCTTTAGCGCTTTACCAATCAGGATTATGGGAGTTATCTAATAATTGGGAGTATGAATCTTATGCAGATAACCCTACCGCAAAACAATCATTCTATGAAGACTGGTCTGTAGAAATAATGCTATTGAAAGTCGAGCGATTGACCGATCTGTACAGACATCATAATAATTTGCAATATCTTGAAGATGGAATAAAAACTATGGTAGCTGCCGATAGACTCATGCAAGAAACTAGAGCATCGTTTTTGACCACGTCAGCAAAGATTCTATTGGGAAACCGTGGACATGATATATATGCAAAAGGAGTAGAATTATGTCACATACTAGGGCATAAAGAATCTTTAACGTTTGACTTCATTGAAAAAAATAAAGGGCTCGTATTATTAGAAGCACTGCATCACGGAGAAAGCATAAGAAATCTCATGGTACCAGACAGTATCTCTAGCGAACTAAGAAGACTAAACGATCATGTAGACGAGCTAACAGCTCAACAAAACCAACTGAAAGAAAGTGATCGACTACCTGAGATAAGTGCAATAATCTATGACCTAGAAAAAGAAAGGAATCTACTCAAAGAGAGCATAACTAAAGCGTACCCCATTACTGAACGCATTACCAATGAAGGCCTTATCGTCAATCTAGAAACAGTACAAAAATCACTCAAGAGAAATGAAGTAATCTATGAATATCTAGAAACTACAAATGAGCTGTATATCTTAAAAATAGAATCTAAAAAAAGTGAATTATATAAAGTTGACAATATAGAATATCAGCTTCATTTAGATTCTTTACTTTATTTAATAAATGATGTCGCGATTGCTAAAAACAAAAGTAATTCAAAGAAGGTATGGACCCAATACCAGAGGCACGCTTATCAATTATTCAACAAACTGTTGCCAGATTACCAACAAGAGAATTTACTCATTATACCAGATGGAGGGTTGAATTATCTTCCTTTCGAATTACTCTTGACAGATAATGAAAATATAGATCAAATTAATTACAGTTTACTACCCTATCTATTAAAAAGTGGGATCATTAAATATGCGTTTTCATCCACATTACACTTTGCCAATTTAGACTTACCACATCCCGATCAAAACCAACTTCTTGCTATCGCTCCTACCTACCCCATTGCTCCAAGTGGACTTCTCGCATCAAGAGCTGGATTTTCAGCATTGAAACATATAGAAAGTGAAGCGAGATCGATAAGTGATATTATGGAGGGCAAAAAGCTATTAGGGAAAGATGCAACCGTCGCCAATTTCAAATCTCAGGCAGCTGATTTCGAAGTTCTTCATTTAGCAATGCATGCATATACACACGATGAAGACCCTATGCTTTCGGGTATGATATTTTCAGAAACAGCGGATGGTGAAGATAACGTTCTTCATGCATACGAACTATACAATATGAGTATCCCGAGCAAGATGGTGGTACTTAGTGCTTGTAATACTGGTCTCGGACAGCACGAACAAGGCGAAGGTGTAATGTCTCTAGGCAGAGCGTTTCGTCATGCTGGCACTAAAAGTATAATCATGAGTCTTTGGCAAGCAGATGATGAGACGACTAGCGAAATAATGACTTCCTTCTATACAAGCATAAAAGATGGCGCGCCTAAAGCTGAAGCTTTAAGAAATGCAAAACTATCCTATCTAGAACGTGGATCTAACGTTTTTCCTCATTTTTGGGGCTCGTTTGTTTTATTGGGTGATAATACGCCTTTAAGATTAGGTGATCAATCTCCTGTTCTGTGGATGTTTTTGATTGGAATTGTAATGTTGATTGCAGGTATTTGGAATAGCAAGAAAGTCGAGGTAAAAAGTAAGAATTAAAATACACCGTTTTGAAACAGAATTAGTATTAATCCAATCAAGTTCGGAAGGAGTTTGCATTCCGCTACAATTTGAATTCAGTTATATTTTCTTTATTAACAAAAATAAGGGGGTAATGATCTCTTAAATTATTTAATATAAATTCTAATTGACATCTTCAAAATATCCGTAGTCGTTGAGGTATTCCATAAAAAAGTTTCCTTCATCATCAAACTGTTGCAAAAAAGAACTGTTTTTACCGTCAAAATCCAAGGGAAAACATTATACATTCTACACAATGATTTATTAAACGCAGGAGATACTTTGAGCCATCTATTATTTAAGTTAACATTTACCATACCGTGTGGAATTAATTCATTCGTTCCAAACTTTTCTGTTAGCCTTACTACTCCAATATGATTTTTAACTTTACCCAATTGAAGTCTGGCAAGAATACCCAAAGCACGAAAACCAGCAATCAATAATATAGATTTATCGATACAGTGCTCTTCTGATTTTTTTTTGAAATAGTACTGGCTTTAAAATTCTTTTTAGAAAAACTAATACTATATGGAGCATACCTCCACGAATCACGAACTTTTAAGAATAAACGTTTAGTTTATATTTTTTAGAAACTTGAATTTAAGTCTTTATTAATTAGATAGCAATCCCAACAGATTGAAGAAATAAATTGTTTATTATGAAAATAACTTAAGAACCAATCATCTCAGAGAGATCACCGTATTCTAGAAAAGTACCATAATTACAATTTCACTTCGGAAAGTTAACCGATTGTGTTGGTCGCTAAATTTAGACCCGAGTAGTTACTGTTTAATGAATTCAATTCTAATAGACCAAGACCTATCTCAAATTCATCTCTATCGGTCAAGGTCATATTCGATTTATAACTCTCATTGACGATCACCCCATAATTGTGAGACAATTTGGTAGGTATCGTTGACATTTCGTTGTAATTAATCATCGATTGCTAATCTTCATTATTCGAACACAACAAAATCTGACTTAGATCTCAATTCTCCTTTTGCAGAATTCCAAATCAATCATCAAAGCCAATAAGCTCTCAAGTATATTAAACCATAATCAGTATTCAGCCGACCGTCAACTTATTGATCGACCTCTTAAACAAGACGATGAACATATGAAACGTAAGGAAATTTGAAGCATTTACTTATCAATTACGGCACCAATTTCATGTACAAACCTTCAATACGTTTCAAAATTTTCATGCGCTGAAGATACATTATTGTTCCTAGTATTTGTTTCAAATAATTAGAGTCAGATTGCTGTCACATTGCTGTCATGGCCCCGTCGCACCAGTTTCAATAGTATAGAAAGGATAAGGCTTATCTTTGTTTCATAATTAATAATCAAAACCTAGAAAATAATGAATCCTAATACAATCAACTTAAGAGATATTAAAAAAATGAGACTGGAGCGTCATTGGTCACAAGATCAATTGGCAGAAATGAGCGGTTTAAGTATAAGAACTATTCAAAGAATTGAAAATGGAGAGAATGCAGGTTTAGAATCATTGAAATCTTTGGGAGCTGTTTTTGAAATCAATATTGCAGATTCTGACAAGACAGAAGAAATTGAACTAATTAGAAAAGAGGAAGAATATGTTCAAAATGTAAAAGGTTTGTATAAACTTTTTGCAATTGCTATTTTAAGTTTAGTCGTTCCATTTATTATTGCTTTTAATGATTCAGCCCATTGGACTGTATTTTTATGGATACTGCTTTCTTGGACAGTAATATTGGGTGTTTATTCGCTTAACGTTTTTGAATTCTTTGGAGAAGAATGGAAAAGAAAAGTAATTAATAATAAATTTAAAAAGAAGTAACGAACATTTAATTAGGTGCTCTGGTGGCATAAACATCCAGCCTTCCGATCCGACAGCTATCGGGAGGGAGGGCTGGCTGTTTTATATGTCACAGTGTGCAACTATTTATTCTTTCCTCAACTTTTCTCAACAAAATACATGTCCATTTCGCCCTTTCCTTTAACTTCAATTTTACCTCTATTTTTAAAAGTAAAATCAGAATCGTCTTTTAGCAATTCATAGGTAGTCTGACTAATATTCACTTTTCCAACATCACCAGAGCTTTCCATTCGGCTGGCTGTGTTTACCGTATCTCCCCAAATGTCATACTGAAATTTCTTAACACCTACGATACCAGCCACAACCGGACCAGTATGAATACCCACACGCATTTCAAATGCAGGTTTATCGAGTGCATCCATTTCTAGTTTGCGGGCACTGATGAAGGCTTGCATTTCCATTGTTGCCAAAACAGTGTTTTTTACCGAGCTATCCGATGGTACGGGTAATCCCCCCGCTGCCATGTAAGCATCACCAATGGTTTTAATTTTTTCGATTCCGTACTTTTCCATAATCTCATCAAAAGCTTCAAAACAAGTATTAATTTCTGCGACTAATTCTTGTGCTCCTAATTTTGCTGAAGCTTGAGTGAAGCCCTTAAAATCAGTAAAGATTACCGAGACCATCTCAAAATCTCGAGCATCTGCTCTGCCTTTTTCTTTAAGCTCTTCTGCAATTTCCGCTGGTAGTATATTTAATAGCAAATTTTCTGATCGATCTTTTTCAACTTGCAAACTTGCTTTTGATTTTTTCACATACCTCCAACGGCTGAAAAAACCTATGGCTAATAAAACGAAGAAGCCACCAATTCCAAAGCTAATATTTCTGGTATTTTCCTCTGCACGTAATTCTTCTTGATGTACTAATTCTACCTGTTGTTCTTTTTTAACTGTGGCAATACTGTCTAATAAATTTTGCTTGTCAAACTCCATCTGCGAAAGTTTCTGGACAGTTTCTGTAACTTTAAGACTGTCTTCCATGACCTCCATTTGTTCATGATACTTCAGTGCTTCGTTGCCCTTCCCTAGGCCTTTATTGGCTTCATATAAACAAGAGCAAGCCTCTTTTTGTAAATCTATTGACCCTATCTCTTCACCCAAGGCCAGTGATCTTTGGCATACTACTATGGCATCATTATAACTGCCTTTCTCAACATAAATTAATCCAATACTGGATAGCGCCTGCGAAGTTCCATATTTATCTCCTATTTCTTCATTGATTTTTAGGCCGCGTTGATAATAGTCAGTTGCCTGTGGGTAATTGCCTTGATCAAAGTAAATATTTCCTATATCCTGCAGTGAAAGTGCGATTCCGTATTTATCTCCAATTTCTTCGGAGATTTTCAGGCTGCGTTGATAATTGTCCAGTGCTTGTGGATAATTACTTTGTACTTTATAAATATTTCCAATACTGTATAGCGAAATTGAAATCCCCAGTTTATCTCCGAGCTCTTCTTGAATTTTTAGGCTTCGTTGATAATAATCCAGCCCTTTGTCGGCATTGTCTTGTTCAGTATAAATATTTCCTATACTGGTTAACAAATACGCAATTCCTCTTTTGTCTCCAATCTCTTCTTTGATTTTTAGACTGCGCAGATAATAAGCCAGGGCTCGTGGATAATTACCTTGGGCTCTATAAACCAATCCAATAGTCAGTAAAGACTGTGAAATACCCTGTTTGCCCCCGAGTTCTTCTTGAATTTCTAGACTACGTTGATAATTATCCAGAGCTTTAGGGTAATTGCTTTGGGTGTTATAAATATTCCCAATAGCCTGCAGCGACTGCGAAATCCCATGTTTGTTTCCGAGTTCTTCATTGATTTTTAGGCCGCGTTTATAATAGTCTAGAGCTTGTGGGTAATTGCCTTGGTTAAAATAAGTATTTCCAATACCAATTAGCAAACTCGCAATTCCTTTTTTGTCTCCGATCTCTTCTTTAATTTTTAGACTGCGTTGATAATAGGCTAGGGCTTGTGGGTAATTGCTTTGGTAAGCAAAACTAAGACCTTGAATGTGATATCCAATTGCTTTAGCCTTGAGCGTTTGCTTTTCTTGACCAAAGACTATCAGCGCTTCGGCTAAGATAAAGGCACTATCGGGTTTGCTACTTAGAAACCCAACCTGTATGTAGTCTTTGTAAGCACTAACTCTAATGGAATCTGTTTGGGTCTCATCTTCCCAAATGGTATATAGAGAATCGAGATTGGTTTGGGCTTTCAGGCAAGTACATGACAAGACTAAAAGAAATAATAGGGTTGTTTTTTGCATTCAGTTGGTTTGTAAATACTCAGATCATTTCATATGACTGATGCGTGAAAATAAATCATTTTGCACTGTTTTATTGCTTTAAACTAGTGAATTTTATCTCTTACAATATAATTTCTGAATAAATTAAATCCAATTCTGTCTTTCACTAGCCATGTATTTAGTTACTAAACAAAATACATAAGACAGAATTTAATCGACTTGAGCATTTTTCTATTTATTCTTTTCTCAACTTCTCTCAACAAAATACATTTCCATTTCCCCTTTCCCTTTAGCTGCAATTTTACCTCTTGACTCAAATACAAATTCAGAATCATCCTTTAGCAACTCATAGGTAGCCTCACTGATATTCACCTTTCCAACATCACTTGAGCTTTCCATGCGGCTAGCTGTATTAACGGTATCACCCCAAATATCATATTGAAATTTCTTGACGCCTACAATTCCTGCCACGACTGGCCCCGTGTGTACGCCAATACGCACCTCGAAGAAAGGTAGGTTTGCCGCTGTCTTTTCTGCTTTGGCTTTCTCAACCACCTCGGCCATCTCTAAGGTAGCTTTTACCACATCCTGAGCATGCGTAGTAGTTGGAGAAGGTAGACCGCCTGCAGCCATGTAGGCATCACCAATGGTTTTTATCTTCTCTATTCCATACTTCTCACATATACGGTCGAATTCTGAAAAACAAGTATGTAGATCCACTACCAATTCCTTTGGTGATAGCTGTTCGCTCAATGCTGTAAAACCCTTAAAATCGGTAAAAAGCACGGTTACTTGATCAATCAGTTGCGCAGCTGAATGGCCTTTTTCCTTAAGCTCTTCAGCGACTTCTTTAGGTAGGATATTGAGCAGCAGTTCATCACTTTTTCTCTTTTCAACTTCAATTTCATTTTTTTGTTCTCGTATCTCTTTCGTGGCAATATCTACTTCAGTCTCCAATTCTTTCTGACGTTGTTTTAATTTAGCGGTACGCCATCTTACAAAACCCCAAATGAGCAATAATGCGGCAATACCATAACCGGCCCTTGCCCACCAGGTATGCCACCAAGGTGGATGGATAGTGAATTCGTATTCAAAAGCTCCACTCCATTCACCACTAGCACCAATAGCTCTTACCTTAAAGATATAGGCACCAAAGGGAATATTTCGATAATCCGCTTTAGATTCATGACTTGGTCTACTCCAATTGGGATTAAGCCCTTCTATCAAATAGCTGTATTGTATTTTATGAGGAGCTGACCAATCTATTGCTGCAAAATGAAAGGTAAGGTGGTTTTGATCATAAGGTAATGCTAGGTCGAGCGGATAATTTTCAAACGACTTTACATCCTTAAACTCAATTTCGTTACCTAGTTCGTCTGAGATGTTTCGGTAATCAATAAACTGTTCGTTAATAGCGAGTTGTTTTAAGGAAACAACTGGTGGATTTGAGGTGGTCGTATGTTTATTTAAATCCAGCATGGTAAGGGATTTTCCACTTCCCCACCACAGACGATTTTCACTATCTAAACACACCGTGTTGGCGTAGAAATCAACACCTTTCAATCCGTCATTTTTGTTGTACACTATAAATAATGTGCTATCGCCTTTGGTTTTATTTTTGGCTAGTATCTCATTCTTTATCAAACTGATGCCTTTTTCAGTACTCATCCAAAGGTTTCCGCTTTTATCTTCTAGGATGGATCTGACATAATTATTACTTAAGCCCTCTTTTTCAGTAAAATGGGTAAAGGATTCTTCATTGTACATGCTCACACCTCCGCCATTAGTACCGAACCAAAGGTTTCCACTTTTATCCTCTAGAATGGTCCTGACGTAATTATTACTTAAACCTTCTTTTTCAGTAAAATGGGTAAAGGATTCTCCATTGTACATGCTCACCCCTCCTCCTTCAGTTCCAAACCAAAGGTTTCCGCTTTTATCCTCTACGATGGACCTGACGTAATTATTACTTAAGCCTTCTTTTTGGGTGAAGTGAGTAAAGGATTCTCCATTATGCATACTCACACCTCCTCCCCATGTTCCGAACCAAAGATTTCCGCTTCTATCCTCTACGATGGACCTGACGTAATTATTACTTAAGCCCTCTTTTTGAGTGAAGTGAGTAAAGGATTCTCCATTGTACATGCTCACCCCTCCACCATCAGTTCCGAACCAAAGGTTTCCGCTTTTATCTTCTAGGCTGGACCTAACTAAATTAATACTTAAGCCTTCTTTTTGGGTGAAATGGGTAAAGGATCCTCCATTATATTTACTTACTCCTCCACCATAAGTACCGAACCAAAGGTTTCCGCTTTTATCTTCTAAGATGGATTGTACGTAATTATTACTTAAGCCTTCTTCTTCCGTAAAATGGGTAAAGGGTTCTCCACTGTACATGCTCACACCTCCGCCATCAGTTCCGAACCAAATATTTCCGCTTTTAGCTTCTAGGATGGAAAAAACGGTATTATTACTTAAGCCTTCTTTTTGAGTGAAATGAGTAAAGGATTCTCCATTGTACATGCTCACCCCTCCGCCCCATGTTCCGAACCAAATATTTCCACTTTTATCTTCTACAATAGAAAAAATAGTATTACCACTTAATCCTTCCTTTTGGGTAAAATGGGTAAAGGATTCTCCACTGTACATGCTCACCCCTCCGCTTTCAGTTCCGAACCAAAGGTTTCCGCTTTTATCTTCTAGGATGGATCTGACGTAATTATTATTTAAGCCTTCTTTTTGGGTGAAATGAGTAAAGGATTCTCCATTGTACATGCTCACCCCTCCGCCCCATGTACCGAACCAAAGGTTTCCGCTTTTATCTTCCAATATGGGCAAGACGTAATTATTACTTAAGCCTTCTTTTTGAGTAAAATGAGTAAAAGATTCCCCGTTGTACATACTCACACCTCCGCCCCACGTTGCGAACCAAAGGTTTCCACTTTTATCTTCTAGTATGGAAAAGACGATATTACTACTTAAGCCTTCTTTTTGGGTGAAATGGGTGAAATTTTCTCCATTGTACATGCTCACCCCTCCTCCCCAAGTTCCAACCCAAATATTTCCATCTTTATCTTCCAATATGGTCATTACGTTATTATTACTTAAGCCTTCTTCTTCAGAAAAATGAGTAAAGGACTCTCCATTGTACATACTCACCCCTCCGCCATAAGTCCCGAACCAAATGTTTCCACTTTTATCTTCTAAAATGGACCTGACGTAAGAGGAGGCCATGCCTTGGTCCACATCTAAGTATTGCATATTGTTTATGGTGGCATCTTTAGAGCGTGGAGCAAGAGCTTTTGTTAGTTGAGGCTGCGCAGTGGCTACCTTTTTACCTTGAGTAGGAATAGGTATACCGGTGCGTAAAGTGTCACCAATGCCGTTAACGATATAATGACTTGTGTCATTTGGTGCAATATCTTCTAGAAATATTTGGGTTAGAGAATCTTTGTTTACTGGTATTACGGTGAGCTCACTTGGAATTTTATGTACGTTGGGATGGGCCTTAATGACAATGTCGGGTGCTATTAACGGAACAATCTTTGGTTGGACAACACTGTCTGGGTGTATGAATTTCCCTTGTGCTGGAATGGCTACACCTGTAATCAGTGTGTCTCCGCTTTCTGTTATAATGGGCTGTATGCTGTCTCCTGTTACTGTATTTACGGAGTAGCCCCCACTGGTATTAAGTTCAACGGTTTGTGGCTGTGGGTAGAGTGGCTCAGGTTTCGTATCAGTCTCCTTGTTTCCTGTGCATGCTGCAAGTAATAAGAGTGGGAGTAAATATTTTAGTTTTGTTTTCAATGTTTTGTTTTTATTATAAACGGTGCTCGGAACAAGTCAATAGCTATCTTGTGAGATAGCTGGTCGTATAATACGTTATTGTATGTTGTTATTTATTTATTCTTCCCTCAACTTCTCTTAACAAAATACATTTCCATCTCACCCTTTCCTTTAGCCTCAATTTCTCCTCTGCTTTTAAAAGTAAAATCAGATTCGTCTTTTAGCATTTCATAGGTGGCTTCAATGACGTTCACCTTTCCAACATCTCCAGAACTCCCCATACGATCGGCTATATGGACGGTATCGCCCCAAATGTCGTATTGGAACTTCTTGACGCCTACAATACCGACGACCACTGCTCCAGTATTGTTTTTACAATATTCAATTCCTAAAACCTAAATTTATAAAAACGCATTTTCCCTAATGGTATTGACTTCATCGAAAGAAAATATTTTATGTTCTAAAAGAGTGTGCAATTCATCAGTAACAGTCGCATTAAAAAGTATTAAATCATCCGTATTTACTGTTACTTTTATGCCTTTGTCAAATAATTTTCTGATTGGGTGTTCTCCAATATTTTTCACAGAGCCTAACGACAAATTACTTTGTGGACAGATATTTAAACGAATGTTTCTTTCAAAAATCATCTCCATAGTTCTATCAGAATTCACTGCATTTATCCCATGTTGAATTTCATCTGGCTCTAATAGTTCAATCGTTTCTTCAATGCTTTTATTATCTGAAAACTCGCCAATATGAGCTTTTGTTTTGAGGTTATATTTTTTTGCATTTTTATATAATTCTTGAAAAGGTGTTAAATTTTGATTTGCTTCTTTGCCGTAAATATCAATTCCGCTAAACACACCACTATCCATACAGGCTTCACTATATGAAAACACTTTGTCTAAAGGCAAATCTTTATTAATACCAATGTCTGGTTTAAAGTCAATTTTAGATTTATATTTATCTTGAATCCGCTTTACTTCTGCAATAACTTGCTCAATAGAGTCATCAAAAAACCGAGATAAACCAACATCTACGCTTGCTTCTAAAAGTGTAACATTATCGTCAATACTAGATTCTATAGAGATTTCCATAAAATTGATAACATCCCTTTTTGTAAGCATAATTTTATTCAGATGACCATAAATAAAATCAATCATGCCGACTAACCCGTCATATTTCTCAGGAAAATTGATACTAGCATTAGGATATTTTTCTAATAACTTTTTTTGTGAACCACCTAAATGAAAATGCGTGTGAACATCTGCTTTTGGAAGTTTTAATATTGAATCTTTAATGTATTTCAAATGACAATTTTTTATTCTTAATTATAGATTATTTCTACTCTAAGAGATTCGATCTGACTTAAGGATGATGTTTTTTTTTGCAAGTGAAGTCAATATCTAGCCTTACAAGACCATAAACCTAATACCTTAAACCTCTTTTATTCTCCTCTTAACAAAATACATTTCCATTTCTCCTTTTCCTTTCGTTGCAATTTCCTCTCTGTTTTTAAAAGTAAAATCAGAATCGTCTTTTAGTATTTCATAGGTGGCCTCGCTGATATTCACTTTTCCGATACCTACTCAGGTCATTTCGATATGAATAATCCATAAAATTACATTGATTTACTCTTTTTCATGGTATATAATAAGTGAATTAAATCTCCAACAATATAATTTCAGAATAGATTTATTCTAATCCTGCCTTTTACTTGCTCTGTATCTATTTAAAAACTAAATAGTTATAGTACAACTCTACCGACCTGAGTCGTTTTTTTTATTGGCAGCCTCACGTTTAGTGTATTTGGGCCTGACTAGGTTTTGCTAATATGAACATCCAAAGTATACGCTTCCTGACTTTCTTTATGATCATATTTTCTTAAAGAATTTTCTAAGGTCTGAATCTTTGAGATTGCCAACAGCATTTACAGCATTCAATAAAGCGATCGTAAGGCGATTACTTACTTTATCAGTTGGACAGTATTCTTTCTCCGCTCATTTTATTATTTAGATCAAACCGAAGCCATGCTGCTTTTGGTGACGGTGAAACAATATACATTATTTCAAATTCATCAATTGTAGGTTAAAAAAAATTATTAAATTTTATGTCTAATGAAAGTTCTAAAATTTAATTATCTAGCATTCACTTTATCGCCAAACAAATTACTGTATTTTAAATATATGTTGTCTCTAAGTTTTACTGAGGCCGCAGAAAACTCTTTTTTAAAAATCTATATTTTCGTCAAAATAAAACTAAATTATGAAATGGATAAAAATGATTTTGGTAAACGCATGTGTCCTATTCTTTAGTTTATCAAGTTATGGCCAGACCAGAACAATTACTGGAAATGTTCAGGACGAAGATGGTCCCCTAATAGGTGTAAATATACTTATCAAAGGCACCGCAACTGGAGATGCTTCGGATTTAGATGGCAATTTCACTATTACCAATGTTTCGAACAGTGATGTACTAATTTTAAGTTACACAGGTTACGACACCCAAGAAGTAGTTGTAGGAGACCAAACTGCAATGAATGTCACCATGATGGGAAGTTCGGAATATTTGACGGAAATAATCGTAGTCGGCTATGGAGCAAAAAAGAAAAGTAATGTGGTTGGATCCGTCACCAGTGTGAATATAGAGGAAGCAACGGCCCTACCGACAACAAATGTATCCGAAATGTTGAGGGGAAGAGCAGCAGGTGTGCAAGTAAACCTTGCCGATGCTAGACCAGGAGGAAATTCAAATATTGTTATCCGAGGGAATGTATCAGTTGCACCTAATGGGAATTCGCCTTTAATTATCGTTGATGGATTGCCGTTCGATAATCTAAATGATGTTGCTCCAGATGACATTGCCAATATTGAGATTCTTAAAGATGCCGCCTCCACTGCAATTTATGGTTCTAGAGCTTCGAATGGAGTAATTCTCGTGACGACTAAGTCTGGCAAGGAAGGGCGAATAACTCTTAATTATCACGGGTTTGCAACTACGCAATCAGTTACAAGGAACTTTAATCAATATGACGGACAGCAGTTTATTGACCTAAGAAGAGAAGCCAATAGAAATCGTTTTACCGGAGACTATCTCAATGATCAAAATATTTTTTCACCTTTTGAACTAGAATCTATTGCAAATGAAAACTATGTAGACTGGGAGGACCAAATTTTAGATGATTCATTTCTTCAAAGCCACTCCTTGAGCCTTTCTGCAGGAACTGAAAAAACTAAAATATTCTCAAGTTTAAGTTATTTTGACCAAAAAGGAATTATTCCTAATTCAGGTTACAACAGGGCTGCATTTAAATTGAACCTTGATCAAAAAATTACAGATAAATTAAGTTTAAGGGGCATCTTTAATTATCAAAATTCAGGACAGGATCGAGAATCAGGTAATCTGAACTTTACAAATATCACCCCTTTAGCTAAACCGTTTGATGAAAATGGGGATTTGATAAAATTTTACTTTGGACCAGCATTTACTGCGGTTAATCCATTGTGGGACCAAAGGGAATCAGTCGATGAAACCAACATTAATCTTACTGATATTAACCTTACTGTGAAATACCAAATTCTCCCAGGTCTTTCTTACTCATTAAGAACATTTTTGAGAACCAGAAATACAAATAGAGGACTGTATCGTACTTCTCTACATTCAGCAGGAGATGAAGGGGTAAACGGGTTTGGATTACTTGCCAATACCCTATTCAGGCAATCATTAGTTGAAAATATTGTCAATTACGCCCCTGAAATTGGGACGAATCACTCTATTGATTTCACAGCTGTTCAGGCATTTGACGAACAAAAAAATGAGTTTACTCAAATCGAAAAATCAGGCTTCACCAATGATGCATTAAGTTACAATGGAGATGCTACTAATTTGTTGGGCAATCCCAGGAATGTTTCTAAGAGAAGATTGCTTTCCTATCTAGGTAGAGTGCGCTATGACTATATGGATCGCTATTTAGTAGAGTTTACTGCCAGAGCCGACGGAGCTTCAGTATTTTCTGAAAATAATAAATGGGGATTTTTTCCTGCCGCTTCTGCAGCTTGGAAAGTTCATTTAGAACCTTTCATGGAAAATATAACTCAAGTCGATGAATTAAAAATGCGTGTCAGTTATGGTGCGACAGGTAACCAAGGGATCAATTCTTTGGAAACACTTGGAAAAGCTGACGACATACCATATATCTTTGGTAACAACACTGTAAGTGGCGCTACGGCTTCCTCTAGATTGCCTAATCCTAACCTCAAATGGGAAACAACCAGAACATTTAATGCTGGAGTGGATTTTAGATTATTTAAAAATTTCTTTGAAGGAACTATCGAGTATTATTATGCCAAAACCTCTGATTTATTATTAGATAGGGCTATTGCTGGAACTACAGGTTTTAATGTTATTCGCTTTAATGTAGGTGAGTTGGAAAATAAAGGGTTAGAGGCGAGTCTCATAACCAACTTGATCAGAAGTGATGACTTTAATTTGTCCGTTGGAATGGTTTTCTCAAGAAACAGAAATAAAGTTCTTGCCCTCACCGGTGACGTGGACGATGATGGGAATGCTATTGACATTTCAGACTCTTTTGGAAGACGATTATCAGTTGGACAATCTATTAATAATATATGGTTACCACAATACGATGGCATTTATCAGGAAGGAGACAATATAGCTGATAGTGGAAATCCATTAGCTCAACCAGGTGATATTCGAGTGATTGATCAGGATGCGAATGGGCAAATTGACAATAGAGACAATGTCTTTACGAATACTGACCCTGATTGGTATGGTTCTATAAATACCACCATGAGTTACAAAGGGTTTCAATTATTTGTAGATATGTTTATCGTTCAAGGCGCTACAAGATTGAACAATGTACTGGCAAATGGTGAGTTGTGGAAAGGCTCAATTAACGGTATCAGAACAAAATATTATACTCCTGAATTTCCATCAACAGCTTATCCACGTCCTAAACCAGATACGCACCTCCATTTGTTTCCTTTTGCAGTAAGAGATGCCTCTTACATTCGATTGAGAACGGTAACGCTTGGTTATACTTTCCCTAAGACGATGGCTGATAATCTTGGGTTCAGTAATGTAAATGTATATTTTACTGGAACTAATTTATTTACTGGAACTGATTTTCGTTCCTACAGTCCTGAGCAAGGTCTGGTGAATGGATCATCGACGGTTTTCCCAGAAACTAGGAATTTTACTTTTGGACTTAAACTAGGATTTTAATTTCACCCCTTAAAGAAAAAGACATGAATATATATACTAATATAAATTTAAAGCAGAGCATTTCGATTTTGATCATTACTTTAATGTTCACTTCTTGTGGTGATGATTTTCTAAAGGATGAATTACTTTCTGATACTTCCGTAGAGTTCTTGTACTCTACTCCCGAAGGTTTGGAATCTGCGGTAGTAGGTCTATACACCCTAAATAGACAACTCTATGAAGACAATAGTTTGAATGGAACCTATCCATTAATTCTTCAGGCAAAAAGTGACCTTGGAGTAGGGATTACAGGAGAGGTTTCCTTGTTTAGTCGGCTGCTTTGGGGGGCAAGTCTTGGTGATTTCGGAACGGAATCAGCTATTAATAAATACTGGGTGCATTTTTACAAAATTGTAGACCGATCAAATGCGATTATAAAGGCAGCGGAAAGTTTGAACGAGGTAGATGAAGAAAGACTCAACCAAATATTGTCGGAAGCGAAATGCATGAGAGCAAATTCCCTGTTTGTGCTATATCGTTGTTTCAATAATATCTTCGTAAGTACTGAACCGACAACACCAGAAAACGCTTTTGAAGTACCTAGTGACAAATCTTCCGTTGATGAAATTTTTACCTTATTAAAAAGCGATTTAGATTTTGCCATTAGTAACCTGGATTTTCGTTCTCCTGAGTTTGGTAGATGGAATCAGGGTGCTGCACGGCATTTAAGAGCAAAGGTTGCGATGTGGGAAGGAGACTGGGATGAGGCTGCTGCACAAGTAGATTTAGTAATTGCTAGTGGAAGTTATAATCTTGTTCCAACCACAAAGGAAGTATTTGCAGGTGATTTGGATCACTCTGAAACCCTATTTGCTGTAAACTTTAAAAATGAAACCATCGGTGGTGGTAGCTATCATATCATGAATTGGAATATCGTTTCTAGCTATGCTGAGGCGCCGGGAATGATACAATCTGTTGACAATGGTGGTGCAGGAGTAGGATTTCTATCTCTAAATGATTACACGATCAACCTACTGAACGAAGACCCTAATGATGATCGAAAAGATGGAACCTACTATATTTTCGATTATTTGTATAATAATGAAGAAACGCTACCCGATGGGAAAAATATTGGAGAGCCTTTAGATCTATATGAAAATTCTCTGACTGACCAAAATGAGTTTATGCTCTATTATAGGAGACAAAATCCAGGCGTGATTAAGTTTCTTGACGATGAAGCAGAGCCAACAGATCGTAATCATTTCAAAAATGTTATGATTTACCGACTAGCTGAAACTTACCTGATTGGAGCAGAGGCAAACTTAATGCTTAATAATTCTGGAAAAGCATTAGACTATATAAATGCTGTCAGAAATCGTGCAAATACAGCGTCCATAGAATCAATAGATTTACAAGCTATTTTGGACGAGAGGGCCCGTGAATTAGCATTTGAAGGGCAGCGATGGTTTACATTAAAGAGAACAGGTCTTTTATACGAGTTTCTTATTGACCACATGAATAATGACAATATGAATGAATCTTATCCTGAAGGAAATCCAAAAGATATTCTTCAGCAACACATGGAGAACTGGCCTATCCCTCCACAACAGATAGACTTATTGGCACCTGGCTACCCACAAAATGATGGATATAATTAAGGAATGGTAAACAAATAATTATAAAATGAAAAAGAGCAATATATATTTCGGACAAAGAAACAGTATGTCTGTTTTTGTTATGCTAATGCTGATCAGTATAACATCTATTATTTTATCCTCTTGTAGCAAAGAGGATGACATACCTCCACCATCTGCTTATCTACCCCCTGTTATAGATCCTACGGGCGGGTGCACCTTTTTAAACGTTTCGCCAGAATTAAGTGGAGATGAGGCGATAGATTTCGAGTGTGAAGGGCCAGAATATACCTTTTTTGGGGAGAAAGATGGAACGCTTACAATCAGTTACACTGCCAATCCTGCACTTGGAGGTATCAATGCTTCTGAAAAAGTAGTTGAAGTAGTTCAAACAGCTGGAATAGAACCTTGGGCAGGATTTTTCTTTGACTTAGACGCACAAGTAGATTTTTCAGTTTATCAGGACATCAAACTCAAAGTTTATTCTCCAGCGGAAGGTCAGCTTGTGAATTTAAAATTGGAAGATAGTGCCGATGGATCTATCAGCACAGAAACATCAACACCTACTACCGTTGCCAATGAATGGGAAGAACTTTGTTTTTCATTCTCTACAAATGATAGTGAAAAATTTGATCGGTTCGTCTTGTTTTTTGATTTCCAGGGACCTAAGGATGCAGAAACCGTTCATTACTTTGATGATATTATTCTTGGAGAAGGATGTATGGATGGTGGTGATGGAGGTGGTAGCTCAAATGCTGTACCTTCTATCGCAGCATCAACTCCCTCTATTGCTGAAGACAACGTTATTTCCCTATTTAGTAATGCGTATACGGATGTTCCTATCGACACATGGCTTACTGTTTGGTCAGTTGGTGTTCTGGTGGACACTATTATCGAAGGCGATGATATAAAGAAATATAGCGATTTGAGTTTTGCAGGTATTGAAACAATAGCAAACCAGATTGATATTACAACCATGACAAATTTTCGAACAGATATCTGGACTGCCGATGCCACGGAAATAAAAATCAAAATAGTAGACTTTGGAGCAGATGGTGCTTTTGATGGTGGTGATGATACAGAACATGAGATAGTGATTGATAATCCAACTCAGAAGGAATGGATCAGTGTGGACCTCCAATTAGCTGATTTTACCGGATTGACAACCAGAGCAAATATTGCACAGTTTATCTATTCAGCGGCACCTGCATCACAAGCAACCATTTTTATGGACAATATCCTTTTCTATGACGCTAGTAGTCTTTTGTTGGAACCAGCAGTTGCTGCTCCAACGCCGACTTTAGATGCAGTGAGTGTGATCTCCCTCTTTAGTGATGTTTATGTCAATGTACCCGTGGATACGTGGCAGACTGTTTGGTCACAAGCTGATTTTGAAGAAGTTGATGTAATGGGAAATGCGGTATTAAAATACAGCAGTCTAGACTTTGTGGGTGCAGAAGCGGTAATGAATCCAATCGACGTTACAGCTATGACTCATTTCCATTTGGATATCTGGACCCCTGATGCCGCTCAATTTCGATTAAAAATAGTAGACTTCGGCCCAGATGGTGGTTTCGATGGTGGAGATGATACAGAGCATGAATTGGCTTTCGAGAATCCGGCACAGGGAGAATGGATTAGTCTGGATTTACCCTTATCTGATTTTATCGGCTTAACTACAAAATCAAATATTGCTCAGCTGATATTTGCTGGAGGACCTGCGGGGGCGACGACTGTATTCATTGATAATGTCTATTTTCATAACTAATCCTGAAACAATATATTAATCATAAATTGGAAAAAGCGTTCAGATATATATTTGAACGCTTTTTCAAATTTATGCCGATTGAATTCAAAGTCGCTTAGTGTCTATTACAAATTGCACAAAAAAGAACATCGGGATCTAAAAGAAGTAATAATAGGAGTGAATGGAATAGCGCCTGCCGTTTCCAATCGTTATTAAATGCTTTGAATAGTGTATTCACAAAACTTATATTGAAATAAAGGGAAATGGAAGGCAGAATAAGCGTGTAATTCAACGGATATCATGGTTTGTGTAGCTTTAGCGGAACAAAATCCCCTTTAGATATCGGGTAAGCGATGGTGAGAGGGATGGCTTGTGTAACAAACACCCGTTTCAGAGAAAATGTGCGTAACCTGTTTAGGATTTTTTGTTACTTTTTTCATTTTGTAGATGTGAACATGTTTATTATTGGATACTTTTATCAAAGATGTCATAGCTGGAAAAAAGGAAACCCCTATGGTAAGAGATTACATTGTTATTATGCTAACAATTTAGTTTTTCTAAAGGAACCAGAAACCATGAGTAATCATTTCTGCTTAAAAGTGCAATATGTTCTCCACACGGTCGCTTAGCCAAGGGTCTGGAGGGCATACAGTGTTGCAATATTACTTGCTAATACAAAGTGAATTTTCAATACCCAAGATCTCATAGTCTATGGTTACTTCTTCTTTATATGCCCAAGTCAATTGTACAGACACATTCGCCGTTCCTACATTCTCTATAACAGATCTGTTTTCAATCTTCACTCTAAGAAACTGGGTAATATCTGTTACTTACGCTTCTGTATCACAATGCCCAAACGCAAATGCGCCAAGTAACAACAATAAGACTGTTGATATTTTATTCTTTATTTTTCAAGGCAATATTCACCAACTGATTCATTTTATACACTCTAACATAATCTACCTGCATCTGTTGAGGCCAAATGGACTGATCCACTCCAAATTCCCCTCCCCAGTTTCCCCCAACTGCAAGATTTAATATTAAGTAGAACGGCTTGTCGAATGGCCACTCTTCATATGTTATATGCTTGTTCTCAAACGAATGATATTCGTTACCATCTATGAACCATTTGATAGATTCTTCATCCCATGTAATGCTGTACGTATGAAACGCTGTTTCTGAGTCACCCAAGTATGTGTATTTAGCTACTTGTGTTCCTTTTATATGGTTAAATGCCTCTGTATGCACAGTACCAATAATAGTGTCAGGATCATATCCTACATGTTCCATAATATCAATCTCACCGCTTCGAGGCCATCCACCATACCTGTTCCCGGCTGGCATCATCCATATTGCTGGCCATGTTCCTCTTCCTGTAGGTAAATTTGCTCTTATTTCGAGCTTTCCATATTTCCATGTCTGTTTACCTTGAGTGACCAATTTCGCCGAGCTGTATTTGTACTTTTGTCCTTCTACTTTATGTGCTTCTATGATCAAGTTTCCATCTTCTACCCTAGCGTTGTCCTTATCTCCTTCTTTATAATATTGAAGCTCATTATTTCCCCAACCACATACGTGTGGGCAGCCGTCTCCTTCATGGTATGCCCACTTTTTGGTATCCGGCAGTCCGTCTTGGTCAAACTCATCATTCCACACCATCTTCCATGTGTACTCTTCCACGCTAGCAGGAAGCACCTTATTACTGTTATTAATATCTTTACAACTAAGTAGCCAAATACAACAAGCAAAGATCAGATATAAGAATTTGTTCGTCATCATTCAACTGGCTTTATGTATGAAGTAACTTTTGATGAAATATTTTAACATTGCGCATTTGAGTTATCAATAATCTAGTTAAACTTCTCCCTAGTGTTGAAATATTCATATTCTGAAGATGTAACATTCGCTTCAAAATCGAAGATGACCTGTTCAGACATAGTATTTGTCATAAAAATGCAAATAAAAAGATAGAGTAAACGTGTTTTCATAATTTAGTATTGTATACCACTTTATAGTAAAGCATATGATCGAATATTAGGAAAAAATTGTTGCTAAGAGTATTGACTTAACTTATTATATCCTGCATTAACTTAATAGTGATTCAATTTTCACATTTAATCATTTCTTAGCCTTACAATAATCAGCGGTAGAGACAAAATTGTGAATAATGACATTACTATTTTCTCTGATTACAAATTCGCTTAATCCAATATGCAATTTGTTAGAAGGATTCCAATCGTAAGTGTAGCCGAGTTCTGTCCATGGATAATTTGAATTCCATTCTGGGTTGTAATAGGATTGGATCCGTAAATTGTTTACCCATTGAATATATTCATCTGATGTTCCCTTTGGAAATGATAATCCGCATGAAGCATCATTGATCTCGGTATCAGGACATGGTCTAAAAAGATCTTCAGGTTTGACCCAAAATTCTACAAAATACTTTTTCGTGACTGTAGGTGGTAATCCAAAGAGTTGTTTTAATCTAAGATTCAGACCTTCTTTTCTACCAAATTTCTTATCAGAGCATAGATTCTGAAGTTCGGGAGCTGTAGTTACCCATACTGGGTAGTTTTCTGTATTGTAAGAACCGCTGACTACATCATTTTTATAATAAGTGGTATCTTCTTTCCATGACAAAACTAGTAAGTAATTATCTCCACTTATTTCCTTCCATACCAGCTCTTCGTTTTCTGAAGTTATTGCAATAAGGTTGTCGTCCACTTCCCATGGTTGTGGTTTTGCGGCATCTGAGATACTTCGCATATAAGAAATCCGAGTCTTTGAACTGTTATAGTTTTTATCAAGAACTCTAGCTGTATAGCAAGAGCTAAAACAAAATAAAATGATAATTGAGGTAATAAGATTTGTTTTCATGGTAAATGAGGGGTTATTGGAATTATTCACAATAATATAAAAAATATTATAATCTAGGTTACTATCAATATTAGGGGGGTGTATCCAGAATGTCGTTTATTACATAAAACGATTAGTGCTTTCAGGTCTCATTTACTGAATCGCTCAATCGCCCTATGATGTTGACTGCATCAGAATACAGATCAAAGCAGTTTGTCGATTTAGCAATTCTCAGGTCGATCCGCAAAAACGACATTAACTTAGGTATCTTTCGCAGAAAACACTGAGAATAAAATGCACTTATATTAGATATGATTTCACCGTTCATAGCATTGAGCAAGTCTGTGATACGCTGCATTCAGTATTTACATGCTTTTCGATTCTAGCTATAGGACTATAATTTTATCACTTTCTTTTTTACTCCATTTATATCAATAAAGTAAAGTCCAGATTGAAATATTGATATATCTATAGTCAAATTATTACCAATTTGGCGTTTGTGAATGATTTTACCATTAATATCTAGCACCTTCACTTTAGCTTCTTTTGCATATCCAACAGGGAGCTCAAGTTTTAATAGTCCATTCGTTGGATTGGGATATGCTTTAAATGCATTTTCTTTATAAGTTTCAACTGAAACAGTATTCTCACAAATATCCCCAACATTTTGAAAACTCCAATACGAAAAGGGACCCTCAAAAAATATCCCTTTGTAAGCAATTCCAAATCCTTCGACAAAAATTAAACCTATGCCTGAAAAGTCTTCTTTTACTTTAATCGTCTTTCTCATCTCTCCAAACCATTCTTGATAGGATACATATTCAACAATAAATTGATGATTATTTGCATATGTTGTATCACCATATTCTAACGAATAATCTATTATTAAAGATTCTGGAGCATTAATCCTTTCTTTTCTAAATATTTTTTTCTCTATTGTATCTTCTCGTACATATGCTCTTTTCAATTCGTCCCCTAATTCACCAGATTCAAGTCTGTTGTAAGTAATTGATATGATTTAAGATTTTTGATCAATAATCGTATCACAATGAACAATCTCAGAAATTAGAGTAGCATCACCCATACCTAAAATAAATGAAATGTCCCACCTATTGCCTTCAACTAGGGTTGGTTCATATTCTTGACTACTTGCTAAAAATGGAATAAGAAGTAAGAAAATAAAAATGTGTTTTTTCATGATTAGTCGTTTGTTACAATGAGTTTGCTAATTGCAATATATAATAGCTATTGATTCCAATTTAGAATTAATTCGATATACATTATTAAAACAAGATATTATTTCAGTTATGACTCATACCAACAAAAAAGCAATGACTATTTCATATAAATGTCCTATTTGAGTTTAATGGGCTTCTGAATGCTAAGCTAACCTTCCAAAATCCCAGACATTTATCACAGTTCTACACCATTACAGATAATATTATTAGCTACTTTTGCAAAAGTATGGCGAAAATAGCAAATATAGACCTTGGAGACTTCCCACTTTTACTTGCACCTATGGAGGATGTGAGTGATCCACCATTCAGAGCTTTGTGTAAAGAACAAGGCTGTGATATGATGTATACAGAATTCATATCTGTAGAAGGACTGATTCGTGATGCGACGAAGAGTTTAGCGAAACTTGATATATATGACTATGAACGTCCGATTGGAATTCAGATATTTGGTGCGGAGCTAGATAGTATGAGACGTGCAGCAGAAATTGTAGAAGAAGCTAAACCAGAAGTATTGGATATCAATTTTGGTTGTCCTGTGAAGAAGGTTGTCTGTAAAATGGCAGGGGCCGGAATTCTTCAGGATATCCCAAAGATGGTAGAACTCACCAAATACATAGTGGATAGTACCGATCTGCCTGTAACAGTCAAAACTAGGCTCGGTTGGGATGATGAAACAGTATTCATAGAAGATGTTGCTGAAAGACTTCAAGATGTAGGAATCAAGGCGCTCTCCATCCATGGAAGGACTAGAAAGCAAATGTATAAAGGAGAAGCGGATTGGACTAAAATCGGGAACATCAAAAATAACCCTAGAATCCATATTCCTATCTTCGGAAACGGTGATATAGATTCTCCACAAAAAGCGGTAGAATATAAAAATAGATATGGAGTAGACGGTATCATGATAGGTCGTGCTGCAATAGGCTATCCATGGATATTCCGAGAGATAAAGCATTTTGTATCTACTGGCGAACTACTGCCTCCTCCCACAATTCAAGAGAGAGTCAACGCCGCAAGACAACACCTCAAACACAGCATCGAGTGGAAAGGTGAAAGACTCGGAGTAATAGAAATGAGAAGGCATTACACAAACTACTTCCGAGGATTCAGAAATATAAAACCATTCAGAGGTAGATTAGTAACTAATTATGATCCGAATGAGATCCGTGGTATTTTGGATGAGATAGAGGATGTTTATTCTGGACAAGAGGCTATTTTGTATCAGGGGTGAGTTTTGCTATCGGTCCAATAGATTTTTTGTGTAACAATTCGAAGAAATTCGGATAAAACCCTTGGCACAAGCCAGTGTTCTCTTAGTTTGCGTTTCTACGAAACATGATTTAGTCCGCCAAGCCCGCGAATTTACAATTCTATACATTAATTCTGGGTTTTGCTTCACAAAATCACTTACTACTAAATTGTCGTAAGACATTGGCCAATTTACAATTTTCGCAACTAGCGAAACATTAAATCCATAGCACAAAAGCCACTTTCTCTTCTAATTCATTAGAAGCCACAAAAAGGAATTTGCCTTAACAAAATCAAATAAACAGATGAAATTTAGTTTGGAGTTTAATGAGGAGCTTACCAATCCCAAGGGCTTTGAAATTTCGGTTTCGCAACTAAGAAGAGTTATATCTTAATAACCTTTTGGACTTGCTCTTCTCCGATTTGAATACTCTTTAAAAAATAGATTCCTTGGTCAAAAAAGTTAGACGATGAGATAGATATATTTTGTTGATTTTCATAAACATCACGAAATACCAATTGACCTACTGCATCGTATATTTCGATATCTAATCTTTCATTTGCATTATTATTTATGATTTTTAGATCATTGCTGAAAGGGTTTCCTAGAACTTTCAAATGTGATAAATTTACTGAATGTTCAATACTTTCACCTCTTTTTACAAGTTCAATGCTATATGCTTCTACCTTTATATAAACTTCAGCACCAAGATCTTTGGTCAAAGAGACTAGCCTATCACAAGATTCAATCTCTAGGAATGATAGCTCACTTAGATTAATACTTGCAGAATTCAACCATGAGACTTTTAGAACTCCATCTTGGATAACATAGTCATTATTATTTAATATAGTCGATGAAATAATAGCGTCCTGCCCTACTCTAAGGCTAAATTGTAAACCATCCACAAAGTCTTCGGTGTCAAAAATAAGTGAAGTAATCTTAGTATTCTGAACAATTGAAGTCGATATTATTGCTTCTATCATTTTACTAGATCTTGATTCTACATATTGGTTTGCATTAGCAAAACCTGGATTATATGAACCATTTACATCACCCATTTTCATAGCGATGAAGTTAGCGGCATGTGTCGTGTCCATCAATTGCTGAATTACTATGGAATCAGGATAATAATAAGGATCCTCAGGATCATCAAACACAAATGAAGAATCTATAAACCTCCAATTTGGAATATCTTTTGGCCACGCAGTTATTATACCTAGTATCATTTTTCTCATTGTGAGAAGATCACTACTATTTATCCTTTCATTTTTATTGACATCAGAAGCTATAATATCATATGGATTATCAAACTCTGCCAACCCTAGAATATGTCTTTGCATCATAACAAGGTCTAATGTAGTAACACCTTCTGACGCTTCAGAGTTATAATGTGGCCGCAATACATATTTCAATAACTCAGGCGTTTCTTCATATTCGAAAGCACCTTCTTCATCCGTCATTTCGAATCCCGAGAATGTATCAATTGAGGCTACAATATCAATCTCAGCATCTTGAATATTTTTATTCTTATGAGTGGCTACTTTCCCTTCAATTTTTCCTTTTATTGTACCGTTTTCACACCAGTCGACATTGTCTTGAACAATAAAAGTAACTGTACACCTTTCTTGATTACCCCATTCATCAGTTACATACAAATTATAAGTAAATGACTGCGCTACTCCGTTTTCAATACTGTCACATGTGATTATTCTTCTATTGTCATTTAGATCAGGTGAGAAAGAAAAAATCAAATCTTCTGGTGCTGTACAATTATCCGTACTCCCATAATCAAAATCTATAGCCCATATATCGATAGCTCCAGCTTCATTCATAATCGTAGTCGTGATAGATGCATTACAGTATGGTGTAGGGTTTTTACAATCTCTTACATCAATCATATAATCACAGAATGATTCATTACCACATCCATCCTCAACTGTCCAAAATACTCTATGCGCACCTAAGTCCAGTTCTCTGTCAAATGAAATACCTTCTCCTGTCTCATCTATAGACCCATCATCATCAAGATCTAATTTCCATAGATAAAGAAGGTTTAAAGAGTCCGTACAATCATCGTTGGCGTATGCAGTAATAGTAATCATACCAGACTGACAATCACCATCATAAGTACATTCTACTTGATCCTCACACCTTAGAATGACTGGAGCAACTATATTTTTCAATTTTATTTCTTGAAGATTAGTCCATAACCCATCACCTGTTGAAGGATCATACTGGCACCAATCAATCACCGTCCATTCTCTAAGGATCTTTATACATGCACCTCCTGAAATATAAAATATTTGATCTTCATAAGTAGACTCGACTAATGCACATTTCTCAGCTGACAATATAGGCTCTCCAGTTATATCTGCGTTGGCTTGGATTGTATCACAACCGTTCATTTCATAATTACCTGGCCATGAGATATCATTTTCAAGGAATGGCGAATCATTCACAAGGATGATCGTCTGTGTACAAACATTTGTCTGACCATAAAAATCCGTAGCCGTAAATGTCCTAGTAATCGTACCCGATCCACAATCAATATCGTTCGTTGATGTTTCCTCTACTGTTGCACCACAGTTATCATTATAATATCCAAACTGGCCAACGTTCACCCCATCGATTATGATTACTTGTGCTGGACTTGTTCCTTCTAGCACTTCTCCAAAGACAGATAGATCATCTAGATTGAAAGCAAAATTACATGATACAGTAAGATCAGATGGGCACTCGATAACCGGAGGTAGTTTATCTTCTACTTTCACAGTAACCATACACGTATTAGACAGTCCGTTTTGATCTGTAACTCTGAATGCAACCATAATAGTATCCCCTACTTCATCACAACAGAAACGAGCCTTAGTACCAAAAGCTAGTCCCCAGCTACACTCGTCAGTCATCTTTGCGATTTCCATTGTGATATCCCCACAATTGTCAAAACTTTCATCATCTACTGAAGTAGCGAATAACTCTGCAACTCCGTTACTTCCAAGAGAAATTTTTGTAAATCCATCACAAACGGCAAAAGGTGCTGAAGTATCTTCGACGGTTATTATACTAATACATTCAGTGTCATTACCACATTCGTCAGTTGCTATATTTATAAGTTGGTATTCCCCTACAGGAAGGTTTTCCACAATATTTCCATCTAGATAAAGATTTGAGACATCCACATCATCAAGAGTTAAAACCTTAAAGCTGCCAACATAATCTGAACAGTCCGTTACTACATCTGTGAAAATCAATTCTTCAGCTACACTTTCGCAATCATATGGCTTGGATCCGAGTGTAATATCATCAGGACATTCGAAAACTGGACCATCTAGATCTAAAACTTTTATTATTTGATTATGGCTTATGTTATTGTTTCCACTTATACACCAGTCGAATATCTCCCATTTACGGACGATCTTGAATCCTGCTCCACACTCTTCGAAGTATACATCTGTGTACGTCCCTTGAATATTAGAACATTCAGCGAAACTTGGTTCTCCGGTAGACTCAGTAGAAGGATAGCCATTTGCTAAAGCGATCCAATCACCATCACAACTCAATGGAGGATTTGTTATGCCGTCATAGTTTTCTGGTAATACGACATCTGCTAGAGCAAGAGGGCGCACCATTATTATTTGTTCACACAGTGAGTTATTGCCCGCTTCATCAGTAGCAGACCAAGTACGCGTTACTTGCTTTGCAAAACCAGTAGCAGCACAAGCTAATTCTTCTTCTATATCCGTGTATGAAAGTGTAACATCGCTGCAATCATCAAAATCAACAACTGTGTATGAGTTATCTCCATTTAATGTAGCTGTAGCATAAAATGGTATAGGAAATCCAATAGATTCTGGGCTTACACCTGTTTCACAATCGGCTTCAGTATCTACACAATTAAGAAATGGTGCGATATTATCATTCACTGAAAGTGAACCGTCACAATAACTATTCGTACAATCATGGCTAACACTAAATGAAATGTTCGTTCCAATATGATCTACTGTAAGTAAGTTATCTACTATTATATTATCATTTTCATCAAGAAGCTCTATTTGATACTTATCATATGGTGCTGCTGGATTGGCTAGCAACATTGTCACGTCTACTAGTTGTTGGCAACCTTCAGAAAGAGAAACATTAATACTATTATTACAGACGAGTGCAGGTGCATTCATAAACGTAACCGTCACCTCATCAGATACTTCTACCATTGGGCCATTACCATCCGGATCATCACTCACTAAGATAAGTGTAAAAAATCCATCGGATTGATCTTGCAGTCCAGGCTGGTACTGAGTTGTAGTTGAAAAAGTACCGTTATTTTGAGCACCTGGGAGAAAAACTCCATCGCCGTAAGAAAACCATATTCCATCTGTTACATCACCAGAGATACTCGCTCCTAAGTCTCCTAACTCCAGCACTTCACCATAACATATCGTAGCAGGGTCTCCCGCATCTACATTTATGACCATACTAGGATTGCCCGCATACAGGTGTAGACTGGCAATTAAGAAGGATAATATGAAAAACAATTTACTCAATATATTACTTTATTTTATAATTTATTAACCTATCTAAAACAGACGATAACACATTATAAATAATTGTAATACAAAGATTATGCCAGTGGCAGCTTAATTATGAATGTTGAATTATGAATGCTGAATGTCGAATGTCGAATGTCGAATGTCGAATGTCGAAATTTAACCACCCCCTTTGTATTTTAGAAAGCAAATTTAGTGTGGAGGTTTAATGAGTGCCTTGAGGTTATATCTGCAGTACCTTTTTTGAAGAATATATTGAAGCCATACGAAAGAGAAAATCTACTGTACCCTATTCCTAATTCTGGTCGATAGAACCAATAGGACTTTTCTTGCGTAGAAATAAGTCCTATTTGAGTGATATCTATATAAATTGGAGCTTGTATTCTTAACAGCGAAAATTTGGATTCACTAGCTTTTGACTCTAGATTACTGAGATATGAGAATATAAATGCTGACATACTTTTACCTTGCTTGGATCTCGTAACTGTCGATCCATAATCATCTTTGAACGGAGATTGCAATACCCCAAAGATCGAAGCTTCTAACCCTATCCAAAATTCATTATCATATTTTGTAGCAAGTTATAACTCAAAACCTACGTCATCTTCTTTGTATCCATGATCCTCTAACTGAGACTTATCCTCATGCATCCTAGAATATGAGGGCTTGTGGTCACTTAAAGTTTGATACCTTCTTAATATATATCCAATCGTCAACTTTTCATCATCTACCATATTGATAGCATACGTAAATAGTTGATATGAAGAATCAATAAGTGAAAGTTGTTTAATTCTATCATTCTCGAATTTGTACGAAGTCTTTCGCATCAAGACTGCACCTTTAAAAGTCATTAAATTAATTCGATCTTGTTTTGACAACTGATTATCATCCATTGCTAAATAGTGATCCAGAGTATCAATGTTATTGTTTGACATTGCTTCCTTGAAAATAGCGCAGGGATCTATGTTAATATTTTGACTAAATAATTGAGAAATTGAAAAAAATATAAAGACTGAGAAAAGTAATTTCATTTGTCGTAAAGTCAATATGACCAAGTAGTATATTTATACAGTCGTTCCAAAAGTATTTTTTCCATCTTTTTTTGGTTTGTCTTTTGTCAAGAAAATTGGGTGCATATCATATTTGTTTTACTAAACTGGTAAAATTGTACCCACGAGATTTATAACTATTTTGTCTTAATCTCTTCTTTGCTAATTAGATTTACAGGCCCAGAACTAGCTAGTAAAAGAAGGTCCAATTCAAACTTGTGCTCATCAGGTAAAGCATTTAACATAATGCTATTCTGATTATTTTTTAGACTTGGTATCAGTTCATACTAACTCGTTAATACTTTTTTGTATTTTATTCCATTCCTAACTTTCTGCCTTTTTTTTCTGTACAAACAGATTGAGAATGGATTATGGTACTAAAGCAAATGAAAATTTTGTAACATAGTGGCATCACTTCTAAATGACTTATATATAAAACGATTTCATCTCTTAATCTCATAGTGGCTAATTCTATAAATATCCTCACATCCAATGTAGCAATCAATCAATCTCAAAATAGCAACCAACCCCAATTTTGATAAAAGAAACACAAAAAAAAGGCGGCTAAAATTAATCAACCACCTTCTAAAACACCTATATAATTCTTACTCTTCATATACCTTGACATCAAGGAATAACCATAAAGGATATCATCTTAATCAAAGCTTTAAAGAACCTTAGACTCGAATCCTAAATTATTTCATCAAAATCAATTTTCCTACACCCATTATCTATAATATTAAATGCTTCTACATATCGTCCATTGGTCATTAAGTATTTCAACTTACCTAGTTCGCCTTTTAAACTATCAGGTTCTAAGTTTATAGATTCTAAGTTTATAGATTCCAATAATTTCAACAGAGATTCGTAATTTAATAGCAAGTTATGTATCGCTAAATCTATTCCATTTTCAAATTGTAAATGTTCATATATTTTAAATTTAAGTACATGTATTTCATCTAACGATGTTTTTAATTTTGTCATAAAGGGTACTTTGATGCTGAAAAAATTTAGTAATCATGAAAATATTTTAGCTATTTTGGGTTCCATATCTAATATCTGATTAAAAAAGGGTTTAAAGTCAAACTTATATTAAATTCAAAGTGCGCACACTATTGAAATAAATAATTATTTATCTTACGATAAATAATTTTTGTGATAAAATTGCCAGTCCATCCTCATCTTTCAATGTGCATATGTAAACTCCTGGAGTAATATCTTGTAGATTCATTGAAAGTCCATTAATGAAATTATATGATTTTATCTGTCGACCGTCGACTGAATTGATTATTACCTTATGTCCTTCACCAACCAATGAATAATCCATATAAAACTCTCCATTTGCTGGATTGGGATAAACACTGACTTCTTCAACTTTACCTGATTCTATTATTACTGTTCTTATTTCCGAAACGTCTGAAATTCCATCTAAATCTACTTGTTCAAGTCTGTAGTAATTTATACCATGTCTAGTGTCCTTATGGGTGAAGTTATAATCCGACTCTCGGCTTGTATTGCCTCCACCCTTCACAACACCAACATTTCTCCACGTTTTACCATCTATAGAATGCTGAATATTGAAATAATCATTATTAATCTCAGTTGCCGTAACCCAATTCAATTCTGCAAACGAACCGTCTGCAATTGCTGTGAAAGAGAGATATTCTACTGGTAAGATTACACAAGAAGTAAATCCATCATCAACTGTAAAACATGTCCGTGGTATATCCACATCATCAGTACCATCATTATAAGTAACTGTTGATTCCAAAACACCGAATTGACTTCCTCCAACACATATTTCTGTACCATTTGATATTAGTGCAGTTTCATCAAGTATTTGAAAACAGATAGTATGAACGGCTTCAGCAATACCTCCTTGCATTGGGTACGGATTACCTGGCACACCAGCCACCCTCCATGATGAAGGAGTCGTTGCATCTTCTAAATCTGTATCTTGAATACCATTCTCAATCACACAAGAATTATCACCTTGTCCTGAATTGTCATTTGGTGCAAGCAGCTTTCTAGACAATATTGTTCCATCATAATCAACCCAGATATTATAAGAGTCTAAGTCTTTATCAATATCTATTCCAAGCATTATATCAACGCAAATTTCCCCAGCTACACAGTCCGTGACTAACGCACATCCCCCAATTGATTCAACCAAATTCACACTGGCTTCTTGGCTTTGCATATGTATCGAGTTAAGAAGTACAAAAACTGGTACTAAACCCGCAGCGAGTATTCTTTTATTAATCATAGTAATTTATTATTTTCTTAGAAATTTATCAAATTGAAAAAACTCACATTATTTAACCACATCGTTCTATCCGCACTATTTACATCGGCATTTAGATTATGATCACCGTATAAATATTTAAATATTTGAGAATTATCATTTAACCATATTGTGTTATCAGCAGATACGACATCTGTCCTCGTTACATCTTGTCTTCCATTAGCCGCATACATCACAAATACACCATCCATCATCAACTTTTGCGTGACCTCCTGTGGTGATCCTATTCCTAACTTCCAAGAATCATTCATTGTGAAATCCATCATTGTCTGAAGCGTAGCAGATGAAGTTGCATTAGACATTACCGCCATATGATTACGATGCTCAATTACTACATAATATGTTGCTGCATCATCAAAATCAATACAATCACATTCTGCAGGAAACTCAACAGTACCGTCACTATTTAACAACGCAGCACATTTCCAAACGGTGTTCGCAGCGAAAAGCCCACCTTCTCTTAAACTTACCAAAACCCAATCTGTAACTGTACTTGGATAAGCTGACACACCAGGATTAATAGATTCATCACCATAATTATTCCCTTCAGTTCCTGCATAGTTCCAAGGTGCCACGTTATATGGTTGCCCTAATGGAGCTGCCTCTCCAAGGAATTGAGCACCAGGATTTGATGATTGCATTGGATCTTGTCCAGGAAGAATATGAAAATCATTAAAGAAAGTAGTCATTAAACCCGTAGCTACATCGTAAGCTCCTTCCAGTAATACCTTGAGTACAAGAGTACCACACGCTGGACATAATGCTGATGGCACTACGACCATTAATGTATCACATCCCGCTAATGAAGCGGTGATGGTTACATCTGTTCCACTTGGAACGCCTGTTATTGATGTTCCTGTTACTGTTCCGACACTTGCCGTTACTGTAACGCCTGTTGCAGCTGTAT
>JBLHWH010000030.1:0-41957 GCA_047628935.1 Halioglobus sp.
GCTGTCAAATACATGGAATCGCTCTTGGAGTTTTTCTAAATTTCCCGTATTTGCCTTACTGATCCACTTAGTTAGGTTTGGAGACCAGTATGTCTTTTTTAATGATCTCAGAAATATTACATCCTCCTTATTATATGAAATATCAATATAAAATTGCATATTAGTAAATAGGATCCTAAATTTTGACTACCCCGCCGCAAGCGGATGGAGCATTAGCCAAAAATTTTCCAACCTAAAGGTCGGTATTCGGATCTTTTTTGTGATAAGGCGTTTTTATGCAAAAACATCTTTTTATGACCCCGACGCAAGCATCGGAGAATTTAAGTATTAAATTTCTGGTAATATGTAGTTGGACGGATGCTTACGTTAGAACAGAATACCCCTTTTCGGATTTTCTTTATACATGTTCTTAGGAATAATCTCTTTGTTCGCAGTTGAACGATAGTGTTTACAATCTGGGTTTAGAATATATTCGAGTTGATACTCAATCATTTTTTCAAAAGGAATAAGGAAGCCCTTCGTTTCGCATTGTTCTAAGTCACCTTCCTTAAGTAAGTTTAAGACAGTATAGACTGACTCAATAGTACTAAGACAAAGAGCTTCTGGCTGCTGCTTGATAATAAATTTTGATTTTATTTTATTATCAAAACTTACTCTTTTTAGTTTTTGCAAGTTCTTACTTAGTTTAAGCATTTTACGGGCGCAAGGCCATGTGCCATCGAGAAGGAAGATGTGTGGATTATCACCCATAAATGAATTTATTTCTGAACTTTTTCTTATCGATAAGTTAAAATTATCTTTTCCCGGATAAAGTAAAAAAGAACAACTTGTTTCTTTAGTCAGTATTTCATTTACACGTTTATTATTGGTAAAATCAACACCAATTATAATTTCTGAATTTTCAAGTTGAAGCTTAGTCATAAGTCCCGTTCCGCCTTTTTCTTTTCTGTACTCCTTCGGGTGCATAAGAATAATAAAACGAGTTTTAGTCTGGAAAGGACTAATGTGTTTACAAATACATGTGCTTGAAGGCCTCATGCATTTGTAACATTTGATTCTTGGATATTTTATTTCTACTTGCAAGGTGAATATTTCTTTATTTTTTTAATATGTTATCGGCGGACGGTTAGTGCTAAAAATCGTTGCCGTCCCGAAGGGCGGCTATGATTTTTTTAGCACGTGTTAGCAACTTCTTTTTATTGTATAATAATTTTACTGGTCATTAATACAGTACTACTTTTATTAAATATTCTTGTTATATAAATACCTGAAATTAGTTTTTCTGAATCCAATGTTTTATCAGCATTTAGCTCTCCACTAACAACTAATTGTCCTGATAAGTTGAAAAGTTGATATTCATAAATCGTATTTTCGGGTAAATTAAAATGAATCAGATTGCCTCTGGTGACGGGATTTGGATAGACCGAAAAGTTTGTATCTAGGAAGGAGTTAATTGTCGAAAGTGGGTTACATGAGTTCCAGTCTAGACTAAAATGAGTATTGAAATATTCAATTATCGATTGAGTGAAAGCGTTAGCAAATGCAGATCTATTCACAGGAGTATCTCTTAGATTACTAAAATTTAATTCCATCTGAAGACCGTTTATAGGAGCGGCAGGATTATAGCAAGTATGATTTGCTGTAATGTAACCTCCACTAAAATAATTTGAAGTAATGCCAGGAAACGGAGTACTTTGACTAGGTACTGAAGGAAAATTATTGTTTGTTAAAAATGTGCCAAAAGCTTGTGGTCCTCTTAATAATTCGGCATGTGTGTAATTATTAACATTGTTTAAAACTAAATTTTTTATAGAGCTGTAGTTGATATATTGTGTTGTATTCAAGGTGTTATCTGACAATTCTAGCTCATCATCATATAGCAAATATCCTAATTCAATCCTTTGAATAGGATTGCCATGCCCATGCAAATCCACGAAAAATGTTTGATCATTATATTGTTGATTAGCTGAGTTTCGTGCATCGGCTATAAAGTCATGAAATTCACCCCATGCTAATATTGCTTCTGGATTGCCACAAGCCCCATCTGCTAAATTACGGTTGGGGTCTAGTTTATTTCGCTTTAAGTGAGAAATAACCATATGCGGATAGCACCCCGTAGCAGCAAAGAGCTTATTCTTAATTTCTAAGGCAGTTTCAATTGTAAAGGCGTCTACTGCATAAACAGGGTTGTTACAGGTTCTATCGGGTATTGAACCAGGTTCTAAATTGCCGCCATGCGGAACGGAAATAACCAAAGGAAGAGTTCCAACTTGATACTCAACATAGTTATTCGTCCCAAAAATTACTACTTGTGCATTGATATATGATACCACAAGCGATATAAGTAAAACGAGTATTGTATTTCTTTTAATTGATTTCATTTTTGTTAAGTTTCACAAAGTTATTGTTATCAAGTTATTTATATATTTCTCCCAGCATGTTTATTTTTCTTACGCTCGTAGATAATACTTCCAGTCTCTGCTTTCTGTTCTTCTTGTGGGCCGTAAGTGCCAAATAAATTAAGTTGGGAGGTATCTACTTCTGCATTGGTATGCCGCTCTGTCTGAGCACCGAAGATCATTTTTCTAAGGTGTTCATTTTCGGCTTTAACCCGCTCATATTCAGTATATAATTCTTTGAATGACACTACATAAATATACGTATTTCATCCCGTAAGACACCTATTTCATATCTTCTTTTTCTTTCTATTTTATTCCTTTCAAAATCATGGCTAGTTGATCATAAATAATACTGTAATGATCCCCATCTCTTGTTACTATCGGATGGTCAAACGTTCCTTTTTCTAATCGTTTATAATACATTGAAAATCCATCCACCTCCCAAAGCAGTATCTTTAATCTTTTGCGCTGGGCATTCATAAATACATATCCGCTGCCATCCAAAGGATTTCTTTGAAGATAGGATCGTACCAAACCACTCAATCCGTCAAAACCCTTACGCATATCTACCGATACATCACACAGATAATACTTATGTTTGCTAGTGAGTACTATCATACTGGAATCTGGATTGTCGTACCATCAGAAGTTATAATTACTATATTCTTTACAGCAGCAATATTTAATGGTAAAGATCTTTGAGTCGTTTTGATAGCTGTAAAACTTATTTCACCATATGCCGCTCCCTTAACTTGAGCGCTTTTCGTAAAGCATAACGTGTTTTTTTTTTCATAATCCAAACCTTTGTTGTCATCAAATTGTACCATCTTTATTCCTGAAGTTTTATACGCATCTCTTAATTCTAAAATTTCCGAATCAGTCATATTTTGATTTTCGGCAAATTTACAACGCAAGTAAAAAAGATCCTAAATTTTGACTACCCCACCGCAAGCGGATGGAGCATTAGCCAAAAAAAATCCAACCTAAAGGTCGGTATTCGGATCTTTTTTGTGATAAGGCGTTTTTATGCAAAAACATCTTTTTATGACCCCGACGCAAGTATCGGAGAATTTAAGTATTAAATAGTTAATCCACATAGCTATCGGGAGTCAATCCCTGAGACAACGAACCGATAAACCAAACCCCTTATTGTAGCTAAGCTTGTTTGCAAGGGCATTGCTAGAGTACAGGATGCGACACCAGGCATCTGAGGTATCATTCTCATTCTCTGTAGAACTCCACCAGAGGCCGGCGATCCCAATGATGTCAAAGAATCCAATGTTCTCCCGGAGGCCGCCCGGAAGCCCTGCAAAGTCAGTTTCATTCGTGGCTCCTGTATTTGGTGGCCACCAATAAAATGTTCCTGTTTCTTTCATTTTACCTCCCGCGACTGTTTCTCCTCCCAGATATGTAGTTAAAGTTGTCCATTCAGCATCTGTGGGAACATGCCATCCTTCAGGACATACATTAAGACTGCTCGTATCTGACACAACATAGTAATTATATAAGGCCCCATACGGAACTGAATATTCGTCTGAATCATTATCATAATAACAATAACCAGGTGTCATAAGATTACTCCATACTACTCCATCAGTCACCAAAGGTATGTCCGTTCCGTCATTGTACTTTGTCGTACGCAAATTTTCTGCCATCCATACCTGTCCTCCTATCTTAGTCGTATTGTAGTCATTTCCGTCTACGTCCTGAACTTTATTGCCTAATGCTATTTCCAATTCAAGTATAAGTGAATCTACATATGCCTTTGTCGTCGCATCCTGTGCAGATATGGGATCACTGACTCCACTGATAATTCCAGCTACTTTTAAATTCCCAGCTACTTCTAGCTTCTCACTTGGATTATCAGTGCCTATTCCCACATTTTGACTAAATATTAAAACTGGGCATAGAATTATTAGTAAAATAAAAAGATACTTTTTCATGAAATGATTTTTTTATTAATAAATTTTAATCTAAAAATTCCGCAGCGCTTGGGAAGTAAATGAGAAAAAGAAATGAATTTAAGTTAGACGCCAGATTGCCTTCAGGTTTGCCTTTCTTGCATTGATTGCTACTGTGTCTTGTTAAGTTCTTACTGGGGTACAGAAGACATAGTTCTGTAAAGCTAACTTAATATCTGACCTTTGATATAAACCGCTTGCGATAGGTGACATCTACAGACAATTGAGCACTCCGTCCGCTCCATTCCTGTAACACTTTATGCTTATCTTTCCTGCTATTGGCACCATAGATCAAAGTCAGAAGCTCTATAGTTTCCTTTTTCAGGCTCTCTCCTACTGTATATTTGTAATCCTTATTAAAACTCTTCGTGCATTCAGAAATTGATACATACACTGCTACAATATCTTCAGCTTTAAATTGAGGTTATGTCCTTGATTTGCCATGTACTTAATAACAATCTGAATCATGAACATACCATTTTAATGTGTCTACATTATATGTAATATTTTTATTGGCAATATTTGATGACTCAACTTTATTATTAGATTGTGATTTGCAGCTTAAGAATAAAGAGGAAGAAAAAGTATGGATGGATATTTTTCATTGGTAGTCATTCTAAATTTTATGATCAAAGATTTATTTTCATACCATATTTAGCAATATTAAATCCTGAAGCCAGAACCTGTTTATGCTCTTCACTTTCCTTATCCCACAAGGGATTAGTATGATTAAGATGAATAAAATGAACCTTTGCCTTTTCCTCTTTACTCAAGTCTTTAAACAACTCCATACTCTCAATAACAAAAGGATGTGGAATCTCTGAAATATCTCTATTGTTGATCTCGTTAGCATCAAAAAAAGTAGCATCAAGAAATGCATAATCTACTTTAGCTATCCACGAAACGATATCTTTATCCCATTTCTCCCACTTATCAATGTCAGGAATAAATAAAGCTGATTTTTGCTTTCCAGAAATAACGAATCCAACAGTCTCAGAATATTCGTCTCTGTGTGGCACTTGTATCGGCATGACCTTCACATTGGAAGTCAATACGGTTTCCTTACTGATCCCCAGCTCATGTAATTCAATATTTTCTAATTTTACCAACTGATCCCATGGCCCATTGGCAGATAAAAATTCTATCATCTTGGGCATTGCAAAAACGGGAACATTTTTAGCTCCTTTTGCTTCTCTTCCAAGAAACATCAATCCGGTATAGTGACCAATATGAGCATGAGTAATCAAAATACCATCCGGCATCAAGTCATATTCTTTACCAGCATATTCATTTAATGTTGCTGCCTGACTTGTAAAGTCAGGTGATGCTTCGAAAATAAAACGCTTGCTATTCTGGTTATCAATAACACCTAGAGAAACCACTTTTCTAGTTTTATCTGGTGCGTTCCACAATTCTAGACAACATTCTTTTTTGCATCCTATATGTGGAGAACCTCCGTCTTGGGCAGTGCCCAACACAACTAGACTAACCTTGCTTTGATTTATTGGAGGATTTATTTCAGTCTTTTGTTTATCCACTTTTTCTGCAGAACATCCAATAAACAATAGGATACATATTATATACTTCATCATTCAATTATTGTAGTCACCAATTTACGCCCATTTGCACTATTCCGAAATTCACACAAATATATACCTTGCCAAGTACCGAGATTCAACCTACCATTCGTAATCGGAATTGTCACTGTATTTCCAATCATAGCGGCTTTAATGTGTGCAGGCATATCATCAGGTCCTTCTATTGTATGGGTGAGAAATGGCATATTCTCAGGTACGATTTTATTGAAGATTGATTCAAAGTCTGTCAATACATCAGGATCTGCAGCTTCATTGATCGTGATGGCCGCAGAAGTATGTTTTATGAATAGGTATAACATGCCCATCTTTGGCAATTCTCCTAGTTGTGATATCACTTCATTGGTTATGATATGATAGCCCCGTCTTTTGGCCGGTAAAGTAAATTCTCTTTGCTGCATATCTATAAGATTTACATTTACAATTTACAAATCAAAATCCTTGGACCAACAATCCATTCTTGACCCTTGGTTCGAACCAAGTACTTTTTGGAGGAAGTGTTTTATTATGATCAGCTATGGTTTTAACATCTTTGGCAGTAATGGGATACATGCAGAAACCTACCCTATTTTCATTTTCATGTACATAATCAGCAAGTCCTGCTAATCCGACTACTCCATCTATATATTTCATACGCGTATCTTCTCTTACATTCTCGATGTCTAATAAGTTTTCTATAATATGCTTATTGAGAAGATGAGTATCAAATATTACTTCTTCATCCTTATGTTTCTTGATGATTGATTTACGCCATTTTAATCGATACCATTCTCCGTATAGCAACATTGTCATTTCATGTTTTTGCTGCGGCTTTTTAGCGGATTTTAGCGGCTTGATCTTACAGTATTCCGATAGTTGTGACATAAACTTGAGTGGAGATAGGTTATGGAATGCATCCACCGATCTGTTGTAATCAAATATATCAAGCTGATCCCATGAAAAATACAGAGACAATACACTCTTGAGCCTTGTATCTACAACTTCATTCTTTTTGCTAGTAGCATTTAATAGTTGGCAAGTTTTCACCCTATGGTGCCCATCTGCGATATAACTAATAGGTACTCTATACTTAAATGTTGTAATAAACTCATTGACCAACTTCTCAGAAGAAACTTTCCATACTGTATGGACCTCACCAGTACTTTCGAATTCTACAGAATAAAATATATCATTCTTTTTTATAACCTTTTTGATCAATTGATCGATCTCAATCACTCGATCATAAGCCAACAAAACAGGTTTCACCAATGCTTTATTTTGCAAAGTGAGGTTCATCATATTCTGTTCCTTTGTAGCTATGGTATTTTCGTGCTTGAGCATCTTGCCCTTGTTGACATCATCGATATCGGTGCACGAGATTACACCCTGATGTTTGATGCCTCTAGTTTCCAGTTGGTAGATATAGATAGAATCTTCTTCTACTGCCTTAAAGAACCCACTTGCCTGGTATTCAGAAAACTGGGATTTAACAGATCCAAAAAAAGAATCAGGTGAAGACACCAAACTTAAGTTGGGATATATAGCTTTGAATGGGACTAAGTTCATATTGAAATTTAGAATAATAATAATAAGCCGAAGTTATTCATTTTCTATCATATTCACTACCCATTCATTTGGAATCATATCTATGGTAAGATTGATTCTTTCTGTTCCTCCACGATTATTTATTCTATGGGGGTCAGTAAGCCTCATATACCAGCATTCCCCAGGTTTCATCGGTACGATTTCATTATTCAGATAGAAGTCAACCTCATCACTTTTAATAATTGGTATGGTAAGTCGAATCACCGACTTATGCACTTCCATTCCTAGTGTAGGATCAGTATGTTCTGCTACCAACGCTCCAGGTGCCAATCTTAATAATCGAACCAGTGTTACCTTTGTATGTTCCCTGAAATAATCAACAATACTTTTTAGATATTCCGACCTTTTCAGATAAGGAGAATCTAACCATTCTGTCCAAGACCCATCAGCATAATCATCCGCAGGTGGAGGAAATGGTCTGGAAGGATCAATCATATGCGCTGGTCCTCTGAGTGATATGACATCATAATATTCAAAATGAGCCAACTTGAGTTCTTCAAATTCTGCGATCATTTTATCTGGATCAAATGACATTGACAACTTGATTCGATCTTTGTATTGTTTTTTAGTGGTTTCAGTTGCTATCATTTCATAATATTTTAGGGGTATTACATTTAGTTATTTATCCTTCTAGTTTAAACTTTACAGGCAGCGTGTACTGTACTTTCACATCGTTTCCGCCTTGAGTCCCGAGTATCCATTTATCACATATAAAATTCATTCTGTTTACAATCCATAAAGCTGCATTTCCACATCTTCCACCAGGATCTCCTTTGACGACAGCACCTCCGATATCTCCATTCTTCAATATCACAAAAAATACTATTACCATTCCTTCTATTCCTTGCATTCTTGCCTCATAAGGATATCTAAGATTTTTGTAAATAAACTGTAGCATTTTATTTTTTGAACAACTATATCTTTCTTCCTCAGTAAGGTCTTCCTCTTCACATCCAGGAAATCGAGGCATTGATTCAATCATCTTCTTTGCAGATGTATCATTTTCTGAACTTACTCCTTCAAGCACCTCATCTTCTTTATTGTTATCTAAATCAACCGCTAAAAAAATACTATCTGGAGATCTACACCCATCAAGATTAAATTGATTCGTGATATTTAACGACTTAATCCATTTAGAATTTCAACTTGATTCGCCTGAGTGTAAGAGATCAACGCCCAAAACATAAATAAGCATAATATGAATATTCGTTTCAAAATAAAATTCATTTTTAGATATTTATAAGTAAATGATTCATCTTTAAAACCCAATATAAAGATATAGCTTCTGCATTTTTATTCAATGGGTGAAAATACTTGATTTTAAATATTCTTCACTATCGTCCTGAAAGTCAAATTTATCCTTGGAGATTTCACCTTTTTGGTAGGCGGCAATCGATGCAGCCAGTTCTCTTGAGTCGTACCTTTCATAACCAATAAGCTACCTTTCTCTAAGATTTGAGATACTGTTTCTTTTGAATCCTTGTGCTTAAATGCAAACTTCCTATCCGCCCCAAAGCTCATAGACGCAATGGCCCCATACTTTTTGAGATCCTTCTCTCCGTCGCTGTGCCACGCCATCCCTTCTTCTCCAGAATGATACAGATTAAGTAAGCAAGAATTGAATGTTTCACCTGTCTTTTGTTCTATCAGCTCTTTGAGCTCTAATAATTCATTTGTCCAAGGCAAGGCCGTCTTCGTTACTTTAGAATAGGTATAAGAGAACTCCTTGCTGCCATACCAAGCCACTTTCCTTTTGGTGATGATCAGTTTGCCGAACATCATCGCTTGATCGTTTTGCCAATTGATATTATTAATCAGCAAATCGTAGTATTCCATAGCTTTATTAGGATTCATGATTGGGCCATAGTAGATGGCTTCTCCGTCTTGGGGAAGAATATTGGCTGATGTACTTGAGTTAAAGAGATCCATTGATTAGATTTATATTTTGATAAAAATCAAACATTACTACTTTAACAAGCACCTGTTGACTTCTGTTTTTTTTTGAAACAAATTTAGCCAAATACCTCTTCCAGTTCTTGATCACTTAATTTACCTATCCAGCTTTCACCAGAAGATACTGTAAGATTTGCTAGCTCCATTTTCGACTGAATCAATAGATTAATTTTCTCTTCAAACGTATTATTAGTAATCATCCGATGGACAAATACATTCTTTTTTTGACCTATCCGATATGCTCTATCCGTAGCTTGTGCCTCGACGGCAGGGTTCCACCAGAGATCATAGTGAATAACATGATTGGCAGCGGTAAGGTTTAGTCCCGTACCACCCGCTTTGAGAGATAGTATCATTATTTTTTGGTGCTCTTGGTTTTGAAACTGATCGACCATTTCTTTTCTCTTCTTTAGCGAAACCCCTCCGTGTAACCATAGCGCATCGATATCAAATTGTTCTTTGATCGTATGTTCCAATATGTCTCCCATCTCTCTAAACTGAGTAAAAATAAGGACCTTATCCCCTACTTTAAATATGGTATCAAGCCGTTCTACAGTTTGGGATAGCTTGCCAGACAGCTCCACATCTCTTCTGTCATTTTTGAGCCATTGGGCAGGGTGATTACATATTTGCTTGAGCGCTAGTATCATTTGCAATATGAGCCCTTGTCTCTTAAACATCGATTTTGATTCAGTGTTATCAGACTCCTTGATCAGTAACATTGCCTCGTCCAACGTCTTCTGATATAGCACACCTTGCTCTAGCGATAATGGCACGTATACATCCTGAATGATTTTCTCAGGAAGGTCAGAGATTATACTTTTGTCCGTTTTCATCCTTCTCAAGATAAACGGTGCTGTGATCTTGCCAAACTGCGATATTACATCCTGATCTCTATTTTTAGATATTGGATTGAGAAACGACTTTTTGAACTGAGACTGATTAAGTAATAATCCTTTATTGGTATAATCCATGATGCTCCAATAATCCATTAAACCATTTTCCACAGGAGTCCCACTCATAGCGATGTGATGATCCGCTTTGATTGATTTTACAGCTTTTGTCTGTTGCGAGGTAGGATTTTTTATATTCTGTGCCTCATCTATAATTGTGGCTGCCCATTTTAGTTTTTTGAGTTTCGCCGCATCAGCCCTTACCGTTCCATAAGTAGTCAATACTACTGCATGATTTGCAATATTTTCCACTTTTCGCTGAGCACCGTAATGCGTATAAACCACAATCGATGGAGTAAATTTATTAAATTCAGATTCCCAATTCGGAACTAAACTAGTCGGAACTATGATGAGTACTTTCTTATCACTTAACGACTTATTTTCTATCATTCTACAAATCCATGAGATAACTTGAAGTGTTTTTCCAAGGCCCATATCATCAGCTATAATAGATCCTACTCCGATCATGCTATTCTTAACCAACCAACTGTAGCCTCTATGCTGGTATGGTCTGAGTGTGGCTTTTAATGCTAGGGGCGTATCGACTAAGTCAATATCCAGCAACTCCCTAATGAGTGCTTTTACCTCTGGCGTAACATCTAGTGGAGCTCCTTCATATTCTTCACTGAGTACTATTCTTAGTTTATCGACATTTGTTAATTTGGGCTCAGCATTTACTTGTTTTTGGAGTAAGGAAAGCTGCCCTTGATCCATGTAGATATAGGAGCCTTTATACTTCACTAATTTTCCTGCAGAAGTCAATAATTTTTGAAATTCATTCTTATCTATAAACTCTTTCCCTACACTTATTTTCCAATCAAAATCTAGCATTGCACCAAGCGATATGATACCCGTAGATACTTCTGATACAGAAGAGGATACACTTGCTGTAGCCTTTGGTCTGATCAGTTTTTTGAGGGACTTGGGCATCAAGACTTTGATATGAAGGAGCTCCATAATAGGTCTTACTTCAAATAAGAAACTCACCAGTGTCTCATCATCATACATCATAGGTTTCTTACCAAATTCATTGACATATTGATCTATTTGAGAAATATACTCAGTAAGCAATTCTAGATCACGATATACATCGTATAATGCAGGATTATCCCCTGTTGATTCTACAAATTTGGCAAATGGGATCGGCATATCGGATGGGTGATCTTTAGAACCTACCTCTATATTTACTTCAAATTCTTTATATCCCTTTTCCTCAACTTTAAGTACAGGATAGTAACTCCCTAAATCAAAATCAAACAACTGTAGCCAACGCCCAATCGAAGCGGGATAACTAGCTTGGAATGGATCGTCATAAACTACTCTATACTTGGTAAAAAAGAGATCCAAGAACGATTCACCAGTGTCCCCTGTCACAGAGATAGCGTGGATTAACTTTGTGATAAGAAATGACAATGCCAGTTTAGTAGTGCATTGCTTTTCATTTACCAATAACGACTGAACGCCTTCTAGGTTTACCATGGAATCAGCTACATATTTATCAAGTAGGCAGGGAGTCCATATTACATCTAGCACATCATCAATATCATTGATAAGCTGGGGTATTATTAAACCATTCGCTATCAACTGAACCGCAAACTGTAGCAACGCATGAGTATAGTTTACGCTCGGATGATGTAAATGGATCTTATCCCTATCGAGCTGCCATAACTGTGAAATACTAGCACCTTCAATATGCAAAAGACAATCACTTTCATGAAGGAATATTTGTGCCCCATAAGGTAGGGCTTCCATTTCTTGCTCATCGCAAACTCTACAAATATCTACAGTACCGAGAATCAGCTTCTTGGCGATTTTCGCCTTACGAGTGAGTACATTGATATACTTACTTTTGAAATCAGAGGACGGATAGAAGACAGGATTGGAAGGTAGTAATTGTGCGATTTCTAGAAGTCTATCCTTCAACAAAGAGAAATTGATATCCAATTGCACCTTCTCTACTTTCGCTAAGAACGGGTGTGTCGCATAGTATTCTTTTCGCGTAATGATTTCGAATGTATTTTCTTCTGCTCTTAAATTATGTTTCTCTAAGAGACTGATCATATCCACACCTCGAAACTGGAACAATGCAAATGGATCATTGTCTATCTCTCGGCAAATGATATAAAGAACCGCCGCGATATGCTTGCAAGGAACCGCCCAGTCAGGACAAGAGCACTCCATCTTCATGTCTTTAGCTTCAGAAGGAAATAATTGTATTCCACAATTATTCATTATCTCCTTTAACTTAGGATCCATTTTCCCATTCAGCAGTTTGATGATCGTAGTAGGATAGTTCTTTGCTTTTGCGATCACCTGGTCCATCTCACTATTTGAGATTTGTCCCATACTTAATTTCACCTTATATGGCTTAGGTCTACTACCACTAACTTTCGCCCCCACTCCTTTTTTATTAAATTCTATATCTAATACACTCCCATTACGAGCGTATCTCATTCCCCGTGGTATTCGATTTGAGTGATCTATCTTATCAAGTGCTAGCAGCCATTGTTGTCCCCACCAAGTATTACCGAATTTTTCTATTGCCATAATTCTAAAATGAAATTTCATGCAAGGAATAATAAAATATTAATTTCTCACAATTTCATCTACTTTAAATTACAATGACATCTTTGTGTTCTAGTAATTCCTTTGTCCCCAAAAAGTCGTTTGGGCAACTTAAAAAAAGCAGAAGAAAATTGTTAGCTACCATACCAAGCTAAATTTCTTTTGGTGATGAATAGGTTACCGAACATCATGGCTTGACCTCTTTCAACTGGAGAGGCCCGATTGGTCAAGCTCCATTAAAAGATTATAATACGCCACAATTTTTATTTCGTGATTGTCCATCATAGGTCATTTTACTATCATCTGGAAGAAGATTCAGTGATGTGTCTGAGTGGCACAAATCTATTGACAGGAGATATTATGTACTATCTAGTGAACTAAGATTTCGAAATCTTGTAAGAAACAAAATTAGACCTAGACTTACCATTTATCATGTATCCTCGTTCTCTGCAGTATGCCACTAGTGCTATGGCTAGACTAATACATCCACAGTTTTTAGTCCATTTTGATTGTAAACTATTTTTTAGACGTTCGCTCTTCTTTTTCCATTACTCCCAAGCTTCATCTAAGTCATCTCTATCATCAAAAAAATTAGATGCATACCGCTTCTTATCACATTTTTCATTCTTTACTTCTATTCTGACACTAAGATTAAAACTATTCTCTAATTTTCAATAACTGTATTCCCTGTCACTTTTAGAGTTCCATTATTTTCTATCAGTGATGTAGGATTCGGTGTATTAGCATTTTTCTTGATTTGTATATCTTTAATATCTAGTATCCCATTATTCCTTATGGCTGACCCTGTACTCGCAGAACCACTTATTATAATCATGTTATGCAACCCCACTTCTCCACTAGCCAAAATATCATAGATTGGTCCAGCTTGATCTGTCTTAATCATAAATGCACTCGATTCAGGTGGACTAATATTAATCTCTTTATTGATTGTAATTGGTTGATTTATAACGATCGTTTGCTGATATAAACTAGGATCTATCTCTACATACCCTCCTTCCTCAGCACAATCTACGGCAGCTCTTAAAGATCCACTTCCTGAATCATTAAGATTAGAAACGATAGTCGAGCATTCTCCTCCAGAGCAAGACAGAGTAGCACTCCACCCTGACCCCGTAACAGACTGATCTGACAACATCCTAAGTGTAATACATCCTGATGCATCCGTAGATGTGAAAGGGCCTGGAACTGTGGTGCCATTGAACCCTCCTACAGGAAAATTACTCAACATAACAACAGCTCCTCCTGGAAATAAAGGACTATTAATATCAGGTCCATTATGTATGTATAATGCATCATAATTCAATTCAATACCTATTTCATCAAAAGTTATAGTAAGATCAGATGACCCTAAGTCTGTGCAAGCAACTATAGTAATATCTTCAAGATTCCCATATTCTCCGCTTTCTCCGCCACTATCATAAGTATTATTACCACAGCCTAATTTAGTAGTAAATGGAAGTGAAGTCACCCAATTTGAATTTTCCGCAGTACAAGCTGATCTAAGATGAAAATAATAAGTAGTCTCAGAAATCAATCCCGATATATCAACTAACAATGTGCTTTCTGGTGTTCCACTAGTTGGTGGAGTTTGATTTTCTGTTACTGCATATTCATATCCATTTTCAGGCACGTTGAATGGTTCTCCCCAGCTCGCTTTAGCGTCAGTAGACCCAACATCGCTTACTGTAACATCTAGGGGCAAGTGACAACTTTCATCTACCATACATGAAATATCGGCAATCCATCCTGGGCGGACTACCGAGCCATCACTTTTAAATTCCAATGTAATACATCCCGAAGCATCAGTAGATGTAAAAGGTCCGGGAATATTTGTCCCCGTAAAACCTCCTATTGGATAAGAATTAGACATAGATGTAGCTCCACCTGGAAATAAGGGACTGTCTATATCTGGTCCATTATGGATATAAAGAACATCGTAACCCACTTCTGCATTGAAAGCAGAAAAAGTAAGTGTCAGATCAGTTTGCCCTTGTATAGGACATATATTTATAATGATATTTTCATTGTTATCGTAATCACTTGCACTTCCACCACTGTCGTATGATATCCCACCACACGTTAATTTTGATTCAACTGGTCCATATGTTATCCAACTTGAGGTAGAACCCGCGCACATAGAACGGATATGAAAGTAGTATTTATTTCCTGTTTCTATTCCAGTGATATTCGCAGTCAATAAGCTAGTGTTAGTTCCTGAAGCGGGGGGATCGATCGTTTGATTGAGTGCCCATTCATACCCATTCGATGGAACATTTCCAGGCGCTTCCCATGTAGCAGTACCAGAAGTCTCATCGACTATATCTATCGTCAAGTTTCTAGGTACTTCACAAGTAGATAATGTTCCTATTGTAGAATTCCTCCATACCCCTCTTCCATATGTAGCAACATAGATTTGATTAGTGCTTTCTTTTACTTCTAATTCCCTTATTTGTACATTAGGCAGATCTACATTCATCAAAGTCCATTGTGGAGTAGATTCATTTTTAAAATAAATACCCACATCCATCCCCACATAGATCGTCTCTTCACCATCATCATGAATTGCTATACAGTTGGCAGGTATGTTAGGTAGGTTACCAGAAATATTTGACCATGATTTACCTCCATCCATAGATTTATAGACCTTATTTCCATTATTAAAGTTTGATGCAGTACCATATATCGTTTTGGGATTGGTCTTTGAAATTTTAACCATAGACAATGATCCTGGAGTACTCTTCTTACCCCAATTAGTACCTCCATCTACCGTACCCCATAATTCATTTCCGTAACCCGTATAAATATAATTTGCATCTTGGTTTGATACTTCTAATTTAGTCATATTGGACCCTGTAAAGGACTCACTGATTGTTGTCCAACTACCACCATTATTTATAGATTTATAAACTTGATTATATCCTGCATATACAGTATTGGTATTTTCATTGTCGACGGCTATTGGTGTAATCCATGCTCCATCTGGCAAGGTTCCCGCTACAGAAGACCAGTTTCCACCTCCATTGGTTGATCTACTAATATTTCCAAATTGAGATTCTCCATACATTACGTTCCCATCTATTGGACTCACTGCACAATCCATACCATCACCACCAAGTACATCATTCCATGCACCATTGGTATTTTTTCTCTTAGTCCCGTTATCTTGTAATCCTGCTAGAAGCCTTGTATTAGTTTCAGATACACCAATTCTATACATTTGACTGATGACCATATTGGTAGTTCTGTCTGTCCAAGTATCACCTCCGTTCGTTGTTTTATATATTCCACCATCGTTACCTTCCCACAGTGTATTATCATCTTGAAATTCTAATAGATGTTTATCAGCATGCACCGCAACAGCCCCTGATCCAGCCCAATGAGATTTTATTGTCCAATTAGCACCACCATCAGTTGACTTCCAGTGATTAACACCACCAATATGAATCGTGTTAGCATCATCAGGATCCGCTGCAATTACTAAGTCATACCATCCTTGTCCACCGGTACCAGTGCCTGAAGAGCTATATGTCAGAATATTTGGTGAACTAGACATCAAACTGAATGTTGCGCCAGAATCCGTAGATCTATATACACCATTATAACCGCTACTACCATTTGCTCCTCCACTATTCCCACTAGAAAGTGCATAAACATAACTGTTATTAGCAGCTGTAGTCGCTATCGATAGACGACCAGAGTTTGGAACAGTATACTCCAATGTCCAATTGGCACCATTATCTGTAGATTTATAGATATCATCACTTGTGGCTGCATAGAAGATATTTGTTGCTGCAGAGGGATTCATATCTACATCATAGAAACTCCCTCCTTGCACTTGATTCCAACTAGTACCTGCGTTTGTCGTCCTGTATATTCCTATATTTGAAGCTACTAATATCGTATTGACATCATTAGGGTCCATGACCATATTTCTGATCAAATCTGTGCTACTTGTATTCCATTGCAGACCAGTTGTGTCCCATGTGTCGCCACTATCAGTAGATTTAAGTACTCCTATAGAATAGTTATCACTAGCATCTCCATCACCTGTGCCAATATAGATAGTGCTAGGAGTATTATAATCAACTACAATTGCAGAGACACCAATAGATCCAAGAAAATCGGTTTTAGGTGCCCAAGTTGATCCCCCATCTGTTGATTTCCATAATCCTCCACCTGCAGAGCCGACATAGATAATATTGCTATTATTAGGATTAAAGCCAACTGACATGACTCGTCCTGTGCCAGCGTACCCACTAGTATTGCTGTTGGGCCCTAGGCTCTCCCATGGAGAATTAGCATCTCTATTGTCACTATCATACGTCTTTAAAAATTTATCGAATTCTTGTAAATGTTTACCCGCTGCAGGTATTTCACCTTCCGCTTCGATTCTCTCTTGCCACTTATACTCCCATCTTTTGAATGGCTTATACCCACTCCCTTTTCCTACGACTCTTCCCGCCCAATATCTTTCGAAATCTTCTTGTACTTGCCTGAATTCTTGAGCTGTCTCTACTTCGTTATAATTTGTCCAAGATTGGGCATCTGATTCATTCAAAAATACAAATAAAGTCGCAATAAAAGCAAATGCAAAACACTTAATATCTTTCATATCTAGCTGGATATTTAATTTAAGTAGCAAAGATTGTGATTTTTAACAAAATACACGAATTAAAAAGTATGATTTTGGTGATTACTAGGCTGTTAAATGAAATTTTGAGCGTTAGAATGACAGTTTGGAGGGGGGATAAAAGGAAAACTGCAAATTATGAATTATGAATTGCGAATTTCAAGTAAGATCAGTAACCCTATCAATCAACATCTCATTACTAATCGCAATTCAAAATCAACATTCGAAATTACCTTTTATAAAAATCACCCCTCCACACAAAATCTCAACCCAGACTTCAACTTCTCCTCAGCCACTTTCCAGAAATCCGACAAATAAATCTTCTGGTGCACCTTTGATTTTCGAATCAGGTTATGACTACTAGCAAACTCCTCTATCAGCTGAAAAGAAGTCGGTTCATTATCATAGCTCCCGATATGCATCATTTGATTGCATTTACCATCAGCTATAGTTTCGAACTTTACTTTCTCCAGAAGCTTGTTTGGTTTTTTCATCTTTGTTAAAGCTAACATCTCATTAAGATACGCCTCGTCAATGAAATCAGTTTGCACAATCATAAGGTCAAAAACTAAGTCATCCTTGTTGATTTGTTGTAAAAAACCTAGATGGATCTATTGGATTAGATAACTATTCCGATCTAATATTGATATCAGAAAACCCCAATCCTAATTTCATAGGATACAGAATGGGTGATGTGAGATGATAGCTTTAGATATACTGATTAATCAAGTTCTCAAACATCTCCTGCTTTCCACTTCTCATTTTTGGTTCACCTTTTTTAGAGGCAATTTGAGACAAGTCATTTAATGATAATTCCCCTTTTGCAAACTTTGCTCCTTTCCCACTATTAAATGAATCATATCTATCTTTCATCAAGTCTTTATAGTTAGATTCTTTCAATATATCATTGGCTATCAACAACGCTCTTGCAAAGACATCCATACCTCCAATATGTGCATGGAATATATCGTCTAGATCGGTAGAATTACGACGGGTTTTAGCATCGAAATTGATTCCTCCTCCTTGCAGACCACCCGAATTCAAAAAAATTAACATACATTCTGTCAGTTCGTATATGTCGTTTGGAAACTGATCAGTATCCCAACCATTTTGATAGTCCCCTCGATTAGCGTCCATACTACCAAGAAGCCCTGCATTTGCGGCTACTTGCATCTCATGTGCCATGGTATGACCAGCTAGCGTCGCATGATTAAATTCCAGATTCAGTTTAAAGTCATTCAACAAATCATATTCTCTCAAAAAAGCGATTACTGTTGCCGAGTCGTAGTCGTACTGGTGCTTTGTTGGTTCACAAGGCTTAGGCTCTATGAAAAATGTGCCTTTAAATCCTTGACCACGTGCATAGTCTTTGGCCATGTGCAAAAACTGAGCAAGATTCTCTACTTCTCTTTTCATATTGGTATTAAGAAGAGAAATATATCCTTCTCTCCCACCCCAGAACACATAGTTTTCACCTCCTAATTTGATAGTGGCATCTAACGCATTTTTTACTTGTCCTCCAGCATAGGCAACTACATCAAAATCTGGATTAGTAGCTGCACCATTCATATATCTAGGATTAGAAAATAGATTCGCTGTACCCCAAAGTAACTTTACACCTGATGCCTTTTGTTTTTCCAAAGCATAATCGGTCAATATCTGCAACCTGGATTCTGATTCAGCCAATGTAGCTCCTTCATCTACCATATCTACGTCATGAAAACAATAATACGGAGCTCCGATTTTAGTAATGAACTCGAATGCCGCATCCATTTTATCTTTTGCACTTTGGATCGGTTCATCACTTTCAAGCCATGGAAACCTCTTGGTAGGTACACCAAATGGATCTCCGCCATCACCACAGAACGTATGCCAATAAGCAATGGCAAATCTAAAATGGTCTCTCATCGTTTTGCCAGCTACCTTCTGATCTTCATTGTACCATTTGAATGAAAAGGGATTCTTTGACTTCCTTCCTTCATATTTTATTTTAGGTATCCCTTTGAAATATTCTTTATCTCCTAAAGTTACGGTCGTATTTTTAGATTTCTTTGTTGATTTTGACATTTTATTCTTCATTTTATTTCAATCGAGTAATGCATTTCGAGAAACAGAGTTACTTGGATACTAATTTGATCAAGTCCGATCCCCAAGCTCTATATGCAATAAAGTAAGATTCATTTGAGCTTCTTGGTTTGTATACCTTTTCTATTTCATTAGTTTTACTGGCATCTTCTAGACTGCTATAGATTCCTACACCAATTCCACTTGCTTTTGCAGCTCCAGCCGCTCCAGTTGTTTTTATCACTTCAATATTACAACCTAGCAAATTGGCTATAGTGTTAGAAAACACTTGGGATTGAAACAAGTTATCGTTTCCGACTTTGATAACTTTTGGGTTCATTCCTAAATCTTTGAGCACTTGAAATCCATGCACAAATGCAAATGCTATACCCTCTAAGCCTGCTCGATAAAAATGGGCTCTTGTATGTTTATTGAATTGAAGGTTATTGATTTGAGCACCAGGGTTACTATTTTTTAACATCCTTTCAGATCCATTGCCAAAAGGTAGAATTCTTAGTCCATCCGCTCCTATAGGTATATTGCTGGCCATTCTTTCCATTTCAACATATGAGGTCTCGGAGTTGGCCATTTGTTTTTTCAACCAAGAATGCTGTATCCCCGCTCCATTAATACAAAGGAGAAGGCCTAATCGCGGATTTTGGATTGAATGATTTACATGTGCAAATCCATTTATCCTAGATTCGTTATCATAAATAAGTTTATCCGCCATTCCATATACGACTCCTGATGTACCTCCTGTTGCTGCCACTTCATTGGGCTTAAAAACGCCTAAAGACAATGCATTATTGGGTTGATCTCCGGCTCTATAAGCTACAGCCGTTCCATCTGATAATCCCGTTTCGATAGCAGCTTGTTTTGATACATACCCTTGCACTTCAAAAGTATCAACTACATTTGGAATCAAAGTATTCGAAATTCCATAATGATCTATTAGAAAATCAGCAATTTTATTGTTTTTAAAATCCCAAAACATACCTTCTGATAATCCGGAAATCGTAGTATTTATCTTTCCTGATAATTTCATTGCTATGTAATCACCTGGCAACATAATTTTATCAATCTCGTCAAAAATCTCAGGTTCATTATCTTTTACCCATTTGAGTTTTGATGCCGTAAAGTTTCCAGGAGAATTAAGCAAATGGCTTAAGCATTTTTCTTTTCCAAGAGATTCAAATGCTTCATTTCCTATATCAACAGCTCGGCTGTCACACCAGATAATCGAAGGTCTCAACACATTCTGATCTTTATCTACTAAGACCAATCCGTGCATTTGATATGCAATACCTATACTTTTTATTTCTTGAGGATTAACTCCAGATTTTTGAAGCAGTTCTTTGGTTGCTATACACAGGTTCTCCCACCAAGTTTCAGGCTCTTGTTCTGCCCAGCCATTTTGAACAGAAATAATATCCATTTCTGTTTCAGGATATTGAACTACTTGTACAGTTTCGCCAGTCGTAGAATCAATCAAAGCAGCTTTGATCGACGAACTCCCAAGGTCGTATCCTAATAAATACATAGATTTAAGTTGATTTTCTTTTTACTCATACATGGTGTAAAACAGTAACAATAGCAAAACATAACATATTGAATTGTTACAATAAATCAAGATAATAAAAGTAGAGAACTTTCTTTGTATAGGAGTAAATAAAGCTGAATCCTTAAGCACCATAAATATCAAAAAACACACTAACTAAAAAGTGAGAGATAGACGTTTTGTCCACCTCTCACTTTTTAAATTTTCACTATTACTTTAGCTTCAATTAAAGCTAGTTTACTTAAGGAATTATTCAATAATAAAGTAACATTTCCTACTTGTTATTTTATCTTTCTACAGCGTTAAAAAGCCTCGCCAATGCCCTGCATTGTCTACGTTTTTTGCCTTGTTGAAAAATAAATAACCTGTGTATAAAAGCGAACTTTATTAATGTATCATTCCTAATCAATTTTTCGCGACAATTAATTTTTCTACAGCTACCTCTACATCATTTAAGAACGCCTTAATTATGTGCATGCCATTATCCATTTGACTGATATCTAAACTTGTTGATTTCTCGCTGATGATCTGATCAATTATCCTCTTTCCTGTCAAAGTATAAATAACTATTCGATCTAAATCGAGATCTGAATAGATAGTTATGTTATTATTTGCTGGATTTGGATAAACAGAAATATTTGCTTCTTGATTGATCTCAGCTGTACCAGTTGTTCCATCATTCTCTGATCCGAACGTGGGATTCATTTTCTGGAACGCCCCTACTCCATTAGGAAATCTTCCATATGAAATATCAGTTGTTTGATCCACGTATGCAACTTCATCAATTATCAAAGTATCAGGATCTACCAATAATACCGATTCTGCCGATGCCGATAATTTGAAACTTGCGTGCAGTCCTGACTGATCTTCATCCTTGTCTGCCCATATTATTAAATATTCGTTTGGATCAATAATTGTACCTTCTGGAAATGACCATTGTGATACATCATCCGCATCATCCGAAAGAAAATAGCCTTCAAGATCTATGCTTTCAGACCCATTATTATATAGTTCTATCCAATCATCATATTCACCGTCTTGATCTGCTACTGTCGCATTATTAGATGCCATAAACTCATTGATAACTAAATCTCCAACTGTTGTATTCGTTGATGTAGCAATAATTGTATAAAATTCATGCTGCGCTCTTTGAGGAGAAAACTTGCCTATATCATCATTCTCTGCATAGATGTAATATTGAGTATATGAATTGGTGATTTCTATCTCTACGCCATAGATTCCATCATTTGCTGAGCCATCGTTATGAGCTCCATCATCAAACATTTCTGCCTTCAAAAATGGTGCACCTAACTCAGTTCTGAAGTTAAGGTAAGCTGAAGTCGCATCAGTTATTAAAGCTGTAACAGTTAATGACTCTTTGACGATTGGTGAAGAAGTAGATAGTGATATGTCTGTTATTACCGGTTCTGCCTGATTGAAATCACTTAGACTTAAGAGATAATCACTTCTACCATCCATAAGATTAGCTATCCCAGGAGTCTGTCCACCTCCAGGACCACCACCGCCTCCTGCATCAGAATCTAAGTTGTCTAGGAAATTATTGTAAGTGAAAAACTTATTATCATCCGCTTGCACATCTGCATCAATCAATGTTTGCAGCGTTTGTCCAGTATTAAAATAAGATCCATCTTCAAAATTTTCAAGGACCATAGTTTTTATATGAGCAAGATACATTCGCTTGTACGTAGGTACAGCTAATAATTTCTGAATAAGTGGAAAATCAGCATCATTATCATGAAGCAAATGATCCATTTGTTGTTTGGCTGTTGTACTATTCAAATTACCTGATCCAGACATAGCAAAACGGCCAAAAGATTCATTAAGATCCCATACAACAGGCAAAAAACGACCATAATCATCTCGATACAAATAATAGTTTTGAGTAAAGCCTCCACTATAACTGTCAAGGTTGACCAATACATTATTAAATGCATGCATCCATAGGGTTCTATCTACGTCCAATATCTCTTCGATAGCATTGGTGTGATTTGCAAGTGTATCGCAGAGATTGATCAGTTCCTTCCACCCATAATCAGACTTGATTTCATAAGCATCATAATAGTCTGTGCTGTCTTGCCCTAGATAAACCAAATTTGGGTAGTCATTAGACCCAGGTCCAGCACCTCCAGGAGGATTGCACTTCACAAATGCATTTTTCTTAGAACCAAATCGACTATTTACAAACTTCTTTGAGATAGCTTCTGAGCTACTATACAATCCAATCAGAGCTCCGTTTACATATACGTTTGCAAAATTAGATAACGGCGCATCCATGTATTGTCTTAATATTTGATATGATAATACTTCCCTCAAAAAAGAAGGATCTTTGGCTACATTGCTCAACTTTATATCCGTATAGGCCTCGTATTTATGATCCTTATATGTGTCTAATTCAATGTGAAACGGGTTTTTAGATTGGTTTGAGTTGTAAGTACTATTTCCCTTATACTTTACGCCTACACTATCGAATACTTCGCCATTAACACTTACACTTTGAGCTAAGATGTATCCGCCTTCACCAGCGTATTCATTATCTAGAAGTTGATCCCAGTTGCTTTCTGCAAAAGATATTTCTATATTTTGAATGGTATTAAGGTCATAAAAGTCTTGTCCGTAAGACTCAATACTTAAGAAAAGGAAAAGAGGGAAAAGTAATTTTTTCATATATTTTTGTTAGTTTAAAATTGTATCAAATATTAGACAACAATTTGATAATTAACCTTCGGTTTAACTTTGATATTTTTAAATCGAAAACTTTGAATCGATAATATTACAGAAGTCATGACAAAGTGATATCAAGTTCACTCATATAAGAAACTAATATCCAATTTGTACTCTCCTCTTCTATAAAAATGATCAAAAATATACGCTCTGTCTAAAATTATCAACCATTCATCTATACTTGAATGCCAAAACACATCCAAAACAGAACCTGCTCGTTCTATTCTAAATCAAAAACATTTGATATGAACAGTTACATTTATGAAAACCAAAATTCGAAGTCATTTTATAATATGGCTTGGATAGGATTTGTCATCTCGTTTGTGGGAATTACGGCAGGGATCGGCTACATGGAAGGAGATGTTGCTACCAAAGGATTCTTACTTATGTCCTACCTTTTTAGCGTATCAGCATGCTTCACAGTAGCAAAAGTTGTGAGAGACAAACACGAATCCGAAAAATTCATCAACAAAGTTGAGAAATCAAAAACAGAAAAATTTCTCTCTGAGAATTTACCTGATATTTAAATAAGGAATGAAATAATGATGAAGATCGCTTGGTCACTTTTGATCCTAAGCGATCTTCATCTAAATATCTTGAAATAAGTTAGGTCCAAAACTAAATCAATCCCAATACCAGATAATAAAAAAGGCTATAACTTAATTCGCGCCACACGAAATAAATCATAGCCAACCTCACTTTACTAAATCACTATAATTGAGCTTACAATAGCTTGGTCTATTCAAATTCCAACCTTACTATCACATGTAAATCATCTATTTATTTTAATGTCTTCTACCGCCACCACCGTAGGTCATTGCCTCACCTTTACCAAATCCATAACTGAATCCAAGTGATACAAATCGACCTCTTTGTCTATAGCTGTAAGCATAGAAATCATCACCTTCAGCAACATTTTCTCTTATTCTAGATGCAAACACATCTCTTACAGATAGATTGATAACAGCTTTCCCATTCAAGATCTTATACCTCATTCCCAAATCAGCGAATAAGTTTGCAGAATTTAATCCTTGGATGGTTTGAACAGAAGATAGATACTGACCAGTAACCTCAAAATCAAAACTTCTACTCACTTTAAACTTTGAAGTAAGCTTTGCAGACCATTGGTCAGCGCTAAAGTCAAAAACCTGATCATTAAACTCTCCTTCTCTTTTGAATATATTATAATTTCCATCTCCATTAATCGTTATTTTTTTCATTGGAGAAAACTTGAAATTTAATTCTAATCCTGTGGTTCTATTTGTACCAATATTCTCTGGAGTAAACACATTTACATTGTCTTCAAAAGTAGATACTCTATCGATCTTTTCTGTAGTATATCGGTGATATGCATTTACATTAAATGATACTTTATCATAGATAAAAATACTTCCTACTTCGTATGAATCAGTATATTCTGGTAGCAAATTTGGGTTCCCAGCACGGATGGAGAAATTATTTCTAATATTAAAGAACGGATTAAGATCCCATAATCTTGGTCTATAGATTCTTCTACTATAACCCGCTTGTAACGATATTCTTTCTGACAGCTTATACGATGTATGTACAGAAGGAAACAGATTAGTGAAATTCTGACTATTTTCCTCGTTGGTATTCTTCAAAAGGGTGCTAAGATCTGTGTTCTCCACTCTCAATCCTAGTTTAATTCCCCATGCATCACCTTCGAATGATCCTGTTGTATAAACCCCCAATACTTTTTGGTCGTATTCGAATACATTCGTTAATCCATCATTCACAACTGATACGCCATCGATAATATCGCTAACAGTAAAATCGTTACTCACATTATTGTCTAGATATTGAGCACCAGTCTCTATTTGCCAATGCTCCGCGAACGGCTTTGTATAATCTAAGTTGAAGGTATATTTCCCCTCATTAAATGCAGTAGCTGTGGTCTGATTGGTTGGATTATCTGAACCAGATATTGTAGTCTCACTAAATACAGAAGACTGATCCTTTCCGAAGTAGTTTCCTATCGCACTGAACTGTAGCTTGTGATCTTTATGATCGGTAAAGTCTTTTTTATATTGAAGTTCATACTGTAGCTTAGGATTCGTAGCTTCTGTTACTTCTGTTCTCTGCCACTCTCTAGTCAAAAGTTCATTGCCATCAACAGAATTAAAATCAGTAGTTGACGGTTGTTCTTCGATTTCATAGGCAAAGCTTCCCGAAAGTGTAATTATGTTTTGAGGATTAATATAATAATCTGATCCAAGTATCACATTATAGAATTTCTCATTTCTAAATTCTTCTCCGATGCTATTGATCGTTCTCCCTGAGATTAGATCTCTATTAATATTTTCTACTTTGTTTGGTTGTTGTTTATACCCTACACCGAATTGAGTAAAAAGATTGAGCTTCTCGGTTCTCTTATTAAGACTGAGACCTACGCTATGATTATGTGGGTAGCCTGTGTTAAGCGTAACAGATCCATTGAGGCCTGTCTTTTCATTTTTCTTGAGTATTAAGTTTATAATACCAGATGTTCCCTCAGCTTCATACTTGGCAGATGGATTAGTGATAACTTCTATACTTTCCAGCATATCAGCTGTAATAGTTCCTAAGGCTCCACTTGCTTCATCCGCTAAGACTGACGGCTTACCATTGATCAGTATTTGCACACCTCCACTACCTCTCAGCGTTACTTCTCCTTCTATACTTACATTTACTGAAGGTACATTATTTAATACTTCGAGCGCACTCGCTCCTGTTGTGCTGAGATCAGTACCTACATTAAATACTCTTTTGTCAAGTTTAAATTCTGTCGTTGATTTCGTAGCTGTTACCACTACCTCATCAAGCGTCTTAGAATCTTCACCTAATGTTATTACACCTATGTCAGCCTTATTTCCTTTCCATGTAAGTTCGTTAATCCTTTTTGTAGCGTAACCAATGAAACTAATTTCGACATAAATATCTTTTGACTTACTTTCTAACCTGAATACACCTCCGTTTTCAGTAGTAGTTCCAGAAATCATCTTATCCGTTTTACTATCGAAAATAGTAACGGTAGCATAGTCTATAGATTGATTAGAAGATGCTTCTACTACCTGCCCGACGATGAAGAACTTAGCAGAACTAACGTCATTTGGTCGAGGGCCACGATCTGGCGTTTGCGCTGTACAGATTATGGATAATAGTAAAATGCCTATTGTAAATACTTGCTTCATATGATTATATAATTATCATTTATAATTTATAAGGTCAAAGATATGTATGTATATAATTGCAATTTCATTTAATCTTTGAACGACAGATTAAGCTAGCTAAACGGCATCTATTCTTCTTATTCTCTTATGTTTCGTTGTTGAGGCACTAAACTCGGTTGTTTGCAGATTATAGTCTTCTATGCTCCATAGAACCAGTATTATTGTGTCTAAATAGAATCGTTTGATTTGAAAACATTTTTATTCACTACTTTTAATCAATGAAGCTTAGCATTACAAAAAAGGAATTACTTTATCTCACCATATCTCACTTGCTGCTTTTTCTTGTAACTGCTGTCTCGATGAGAGATCCAGAAATCAACATCTTCGAAGTATATGTATTTGTCAACTACGCAATTGGTGCCTTTATAATAAGTTACCTTTTACTACCCAGATTCTACAATAATAAAAGATTGGTAGAGCTACTAATCTACTCCGCATTGGTCGTATTGTGTGTTATCTTAATAGAAGAGCTGATTCTAGAAAGAATTTTCTTCCCTGATAATAGAGGAAAGCAGATGAACATCATATTTACTGTTCTTCAAGTATTCCCTAAAATTATGATGTTGGTTGGATTTAAGTTGGGATGGGATTCATTGACCATTAGAAAAGAAAATGAAAAACTTAAAGATCTTGCAACTCAAAGTGAATTGCAATTCCTTCAATCTCAGATCAATCCGCATTTCTTATTTAACAATCTAAACAATCTCTATTCTTATGCACTAGAGAAGTCTGATAAGACTCCAGAAATAATACTTCAGCTATCAGGACTATTAAGATACATGCTCTATGAGTGCAAGGGAGAATATATATCACTTAGAAAAGATGTAGATCAACTCAGTAATTTCATCTCTCTTAATGAACTGCAGATTGAGGATCGCGGTACCGTATCTTTTACAACTTCTGATAATTTAGACAAGCATAAAATAGCTCCGTTGTTATTGGTTGTATTTGTGGAAAATGCATTCAAGCATAGCGTAAGTAGTCTTTCAGATGAAATAAAAATCAATGTTGATGTTCAAGTTGACGGTCAAGGCAAACTGAAATTCACGTGCGAGAACAGTTACTCTGAGAGTACCAACATTGATAATATTGCCAATGGTATTGGACTCGTCAATGTCGAGAAACGATTAGGTCTGATATATAAAGATCGTTACAGTCTCAAGTCTAGTTCCGAACATGGAGTCTACCGTGTTTTACTTAATATTGATCTTTAAATAGTGGATATGAAGTGTATTATAATCGAAGATCAACCGCCAGCGCAAAGAATATTGCAAAAGTACATAAAGGACATCGGTACGATTGAATTACTGAATACTTTTACTGATGCCCTGCAGGCAATAGACTTCCTGAGAGCGAATACTGTCGATCTTATATTTCTAGATATTCACTTACCGAAGTTGTCAGGTATAGATTTTCTCAAAACATTAGATAATCCGCCTTCTGTTATACTCACGACTGCATTCCCAGACTTCGCACTCGAAAGCTATGAACTGAGCGTGGTCGATTATCTTCTCAAACCATTCTCTTTTGCACGATTTATCAAGGCTGTCTCGAAACTCAATCAAACTCAGCCAGCAGAATCGGTAACGGAATCCAATGTTAAAGACAATGCGAACTCCATCTACATAAAGTCAGGACATGACTATCATAAGGTCTTGATTGAGGATATTGTTAGCATAAATTCAGATCGAGATTATACGGAGTTACACACTGATTCTGTAAAATATTTATCAAGCCATTCTTTGAAGTATTGGGAAGATATATTGTCGGAGAACAAATTTGTAAGGGCCCATAAATCCTATCTTATTAATGAGAATAAGATAACTAGAATAACTGCGATGGAAGTGGAACTGCTGGAGAAGCATCGTATACCAATTGGTCGAGCGTATAAAAAAAATATGGATCGTATAATTGGTAGTTTTTAGATGTTATTAATTTGTTGTCGCTTCGCTTAGGCTTTTTTTTGCCTTTTATTTCGCTATTTATTTTGCTATTTAACAATGTATTATCACAACTTAACTGCTACCACTTTATAATTCAAGTGGATGGCGTAGTTTGCAACTGCGACTTTTATATGTTTATCATGTGTGCGCAAGTGATGTTGACTTATTGATGTTGACATTGTGATAAATGTATGTTGCGTCGTAGTTACAAACTACGACCATGTGTTTCGTGTTCTGTTTCATGTTCTTAGATGTTGACAGCCTAATAGAAATCAACAAGTTCAATATCAATGATTCCTTTCATACCTAGATAGTTACGAGCACTACTATAGATCCACTCTTGAGCTTCATCAACAAATCCTGCTTTTACCGGATTCTGATGTATGTAATTTACTTTTTGACCAAACCATTTTGGAGATATCAATTCCGTAGGATGATTATATTGAGTCCATAGTTGATACGTAGTATTTCGCTTATTGAACTTTGCATGGTATTTGAATATTCGCATCATCCATTCTCTGCGACTTTCGATGTTATGCGTATTTATATGTCTTATGATAGCTTTAGCTGTGAATTTTTTAAAATCACGTATAATGTCAGATAATACAAATCCATCTTTAGCGCTAACTACTAGGTGTAGGTGATTTGTCATTATTACATATGCATAGACTACTAACCCTTTTTCTTTTTGACAATATTTTAGGCTGTCGATTATTATGTCACGATATACTTTTCTTGAGAATATATCTAGCCAGCCAACTACTGTTGGTGTGATGAAGTGCATATGATTCTGGTTAACGATCTTGTGACCTCCAGCCATGATATTTGTAATTGATTTGCTACAATATACTATTCTCTGACGACAAGTTAGATTCTAGCACAGGATTGGCGTAGTTTTCAACTACGACTTAAGTGTACTTTTTATATGTTTATCATGTGTGCATACATCATGATGACATCGAGATGAACGTATTTCACGTCGTAGTTGCAAACTACGACCAACCATTATGTTTATGTTTCGTGTTCTTAGATGTTGAAAAACTTAGATTTTCAGACCCAATGCATCTGCCAACATAAAGCGTGTCATATTGTAATCTACTACTGCATCCAAATACAACAGTTGAGCACTCATGTATTCCTCTTCAGCTAATAGAATCTCGTAAATCGTTCCTAGTCCCGCTTCTTGTCTGGTTTTTGATTGATTTAAAGCTTCTTTCGCAAACTGACCACCTTCTTCGGCAAGAGAGATCATCGATTCGTAAGTCGTCATTTTAGTACGACACTCTGTGATCTTATTTGTGATTATTGTTTTGTTTTGTGCTAATTCTAGTTGACTGATTGCCTTAGCTTGGTTTGCGATTTTAGAATCTCCACCATAGATCAATTGTCCCACTGGGACACTCCAACCTATATAGCCATTCCACTCATCTGTGGGGCGTGTCGTATTATAAAACTCTCCGAATGTGCCGATATCATAACCCACTCCTACATTAGGAATGAATATACTATTCCATACTTGTTTTGATTGTTGTTCGGCAGCTTTAGCTTGAAATTCAGAAGCGGCAATTAATGGATGATCTTCCACTTTGGAATCTGAAACAGTGGCTTCATCTACATCCATCTTTTTGAGATCTGCGATATCGACGTATAGCTTTTGATTCTCTGTGATATTAAGCGAGATCAACATGTTTGACATGGCAGACTGATAGTCTTGTTCTAGGTTCATCTTCTCTAGCATCAGTCTTGATTTATTGCTCTTTGCAATTAGTAGTTCTGAGCTCAATCTTAGGCCTACATCTACTTGCACTTTTAGTTGATCGACAAGATTTGATTTGCTTATGACCATATCTTCGTAGAGTGCTTTCTTGGCTGTGATCACTAATAAATCGTAGTAGGTTTCTAGCACATCTAGTGTGACTTGATTCTTACCAACTTCTGATTGTAGCGCAGCACTTTTGGCTCTTAATTTAGCCACTTTCGCATCGTATATACCTTTGCCGATATTCCAATCGACTCTTGCTTCCCCGCCATACCATCGACTCTGTCTGTCGACATCTTCGAAGATTCTCCCATCGGTATTTAGTCCTGATCCGTCCAGCTGATGAAGCTGGGTACCGACGAATAATTCTGGCAGCCACCATTCCTTAGCCTTACTGGCTTTAGCATTTGCAATCTCAGCATTGAGGATTTCTCTTTTGATATCGAGGTTATCTGTCTTGGCTAGAGCGATGACTTTCTCGGCTGTGAGATAGATTCCGTCTTGTGCATTCACCACAGTAAAAGCAAGACAAAACCATACTAATAATATACTTTTTAACATGATTGTTTACTTTAAGATTGCGTTCACTTTAGTACCATCTTTGATCATACTCTTCCCTTTAGTTACGACCTGCGATTGAGCTGTAATATTGTCATTCAAAACTTCAAAATAATCCTTGCTTGAGAGCCCTTTCTTTAATTTGATTTCTTGGACGACTCCGTCATTGACAACATAGACAAAAGCGGCATCCTTCTTCATATTGATCGCAGAAAGAGGGAGACTCAACACCTCATCCGTACTCGACCTTTTGATCTCGGCCTTAGCGTACATACCCGCTCTGATCTTTCCATCTTTATTTGGAATATCAACTTGCACCTCCATCGTCTTAGATGCTTGGTCGAGGTTGTTTGAGATACGACTGATCTTTGCCGACTGATCTGATCCACCGAGACTTGGAAATGTAATATTTACATTATCTCCGACACTAATGCCAGACACATCTGACTCTGGAATAGGGATGGTTAATCTTACAGGAGAGACAGACGCTAGTGAAACCAAAGGCTTCGCATTATTGTCTGATAGTGCATTCTGGATCATTGCTCCAGGATCTGCAAACCTACCTGTAATCACTCCTGAGAACGGTGCTCTTATATTCAGCATTGATAATCGACCTTTTATAGCACTGACCATCGTTTCTGAACTACTGATTTCTGATTGCGCTTGTCCGATCTGGGCTTTTCCTAATTCTACATTAGCTGCAGACATCTGAGCATCTCGTTTGGCGTTTTCTATTTCTGCCATGGTTGTGAGACCACTTGACTTTTCATAGACCGACATCAATTTGTCATACATGCCTTTGGCCACATTGCTGCTGGCTTCATTGACAGTGAGCGATGCTAATGCTGACTTGAGTGCTGATTGTGATTGCATCAATTTTGCCTCTGCGGACTTCAATTCATAGCTTAATACTGGATTGCTCAATCTTGCGATCACTTGTCCTTTCGAGACTCGATCTCCGATATCTACATTGATAGATTTCAGCATTCCTTGTTCCATCGAGTGAAGGTAGACAGATTGATCTGCTATGATCGTACCAGTGATTGTCTGATCTGAACTGAATGATCTGACAGTTGGATTGGTCACCTCCACAGAAGGCATAGAACTCGCATCTCCTGCCGTATAGACATGTTCTGGCGTACCAGATTGCTTGCAGCTCATAAGCAGACAAACGAAAGATAATAGGTATATATATTTGATGTTAGTCATTGCTTATTGACGTTTTACTTTTTGTAAATAATGAATACAGAATTGGAATAATAAATAAGGTAAGTAAGGTAGCCATGAACGTACCTCCGATCACTGCGATGGCAAGTGGAACATTGGCTTCTGTACCCTGCCCCATTCCAATTGCCGTTGGCATCAATCCTAATATAGTAGTAATCGCTGTCATCAATACAGGACGGAATCTATCTCTCGATCCTTGAACGATGGCATCATCTAAACTCTGTGATCCTTTGAATAATGTATTGATTCGATCTACCAGAATATTACCATACGAAACTGCTATACCGATCATCATAATGATTCCCATCATCGATTGGATGTTAAGATTCGTATTGGTGATCCACATCAATAATGCTACTCCAATAAATCCTAATGGAATCGTCAGAATGATAATCAATGGCTGTCGGAATGATCTAAACAGAGGTACAAGAATCAAGAAAGCTAAAATAGCAGCTAAAACTAGACCCAACGTCAGTTCTTTGAACGATTTACTGATCACATTCACCTCTCCTTCGAATTCGATCGTGTATCCCTTTGGTACATCTATGGATTTGATGATGTCCTTGATATTGTCTGAAACCGAACCAACATCAGAACCATCGATATTCGCGTATACATTGAATACTCTGGACAGATTATGGTGATTGATCTCTACAGGATTAGACGAATCCGTAATCTTGGAAAACGATCTAAATGGAATCGGTTTGTCATGGGTCGCACTTGTTGTGGTGACATTGGATAACACATCTATATCGTCAATCCTATCTTCTGGATAAGTGACACCGACATAGTAGTGGTTTCCATTGTTTTCATCAATCCAAAATGCTTTTTCGAATGTGGTAGATGAATTCAATGCGGACACCATATTCTTGATGGCATCTACAGGTTTCACACCCAACTCTGCTGCCTTGATCCTGTCAATATCGATATCCTTGGCTGGTGCATCAAGACGCTGCAGGACCCTTACATCCCTTGTCGTTGGTAGCGTACGGATCGTATCTCTGATTTGCTCTGCCAATGAACGAAGTACATCCAATTTATTACCTTTTATCTGGACATCTATTGGGGACGGTTTCCCCTCATTCAATGCCGCAGTGATCAATCCACCCGTATTAAAACTGGTCTCCACTCCTGGGAACATTTCTGTGAATCTTCGTCTGATTCTACGAGCATATTCTTTGGTAGAGACTATATGAGATTCTTTGAGTTGGACACCGATGAAGGCATCTTGCACACCCGAGTTCGGAGTATAGGCAGCTGGCAGATCGTAGAAAACTCCGATGTTTGAGATTACTTGCTCTAAGTCACCTTGTGTTTCTTCTCTGACGACTTGCTCCATCTCAATGATGACTTCTTGTGTCAACTCAAGCGGAGTGCCCGATTCTGTACGCACTTGGATTTCCATCTGTCCTACATCAGATTCAGGAAATAACTCATATCCACTATTGGACATTAAGAATAAAGAACCTGCAAATAGCAGAACTGTACATATCAATATCAATGCTCGGCTGTCGAGTGCACGCTTCAGCAGTCTTTCATATCTGCCACCCATGTTCTCAATAAACCTGTGGAAACCTTTGAAGAGTCGTTTGTCTCCTTTCTGATCATCTTTAAGCAATAGAGAAGCCAAAACTGGAATCAATGTCAATGAGAAAATATATGAACCCATCATCGCCGCTGCTACCGTTATGGCCAATGGAGAAAACAAGAACTTCGCTATTCCCGAAAGGAACATAACAGGAATAAATACTGCCACAATAACCAATGTCGAAGCCAAAACAGGCATCGAGACCTCCATGGCTGCATCTTTGGCCGCAGTTAATATTGCTTGACCTTGTGACTTCTTCTTTTCTATGCTTTCTAATACGACAATGGAATTATCCACCAGTAATCCTAACACAAGCGCAATACCGCCCAAGGTGATACTATTAATCGCCTGACCACTAAAGTACAATACGATGAATGTAAACAATACCGAAAGTGGTAAACTGATTGCTACTATAAATGCGGTTCGGATATTTCCCAAAAAGAGAATAAGGACCAAGACCACAAGAAGCAATCCTCCTAACCCAGCATTACGAAGACCAGCGATAGAATTTCTTACATAAGAGGATTGATCGAAAATGACATTCAATTTTACATCATCGGGCATCCGTTCTGCCAGTCTTGGGATCGCAGCTCTGACTTCATTTACCGCTGCGATTGTATTCGCATTCGGCCGTTTGAAAATCGGAAGATAGACTTGCTCTTTACCATCTACCCTAGCAATATTGGTTTGTATGGCTCCAGCATCTTCGGCACTACCTATGTCTTTTATATAGATCGGTTTTCCATTTTTGTAGGTGACCACGATATCATTGAAGTCTTCTACATGAACGATCATCCCTTTGGCATCGATCCCGTAATTAATATTTCCGATCTTAGCCACACCAGAAGGAATCATCGTTGTATTCTCTTGGATGGCTTTATTGATATCGGTCATCGAGATGCCGAGTGCTTCTAACTTATCAGGATCTACATAGATATATATCCTACGTTTCGATCCACCATATGCAGCTGGAGCGATGATACCACGCACCCCACTCAACATCTGACGCAGAGAATAATACGCTACATCATACAGTTCTTTTCCAGATTTCTCATCGCTACTTACCGTCAATAACATCAGCGGCTTGGAAGCTGTCGGATCAAATGGCTGCACCATCGGAGGCAATGTGCCCGGTGGTTGATAATACATATCTGACATGGCATAGGCCGAAGTGTTCGCCATCGCTTCCGCTGGATCTACATCTTCACTATAGAAGTTGGTGACCACACTGACGCCCATGATACTTTTGGAGAGTTGCTTTTCGATGCCTGGCGACTGCCCTGTCCATCGTTCCATCCGACTGGTGATATCTTTTTCGACGACCTTAGCTGGCATTCCTGGATATAAGGTCAAGATCTGCATCGCCGACTTCTTGAACTGTGGTAAGATATCCACGGCCATCCGCGGAATCAAAACAGAAGAAAGAAGAATGACGATCAAAACAAATACAAAAACCAGATAGGGGTTTTTAAATGAGAGTTTTATCATTTATGAAAGGTTGGTTGGTATTACCTTATTAGGTAATAATATATTATAGTTTTTTCTATGTGTGAAGATAGGGAAATAAAGGAGAGTGGCGGGGTGATCGATTTGGAAGGAATATTTATTAATAGTTTATGATCGAAAATGAATGATTTCTATCAATCATTGTCTGTCATCTAAATAATTAAAGTTTTAGCAATATATTTGTCTATAATTACAATATTATAGAGGTAAGGTATATTCTGATTTAAAACTTCAAACGACATGAAACAACTAAATTTCATTGACTTATTTTCTGGAGCGGGTGGTCTGTCCGAGGGGTTCATTAATGCAGGATTCACACCTATTGCTCATGTAGAAATAGATAAAAAAGCTTGTGACACCCTTGAGACTAGGTTGGTATATCATAAATTAAAATCTGAAAATAATACCGACAAGTATTACGATTACCTTTCAGAGAAAATTACACGTGACATTTTTTTAAATGAATGTTCAAATTCAGAACTTTCTAGCTCAGTAATAAATATTCCTATTGGCGGAGATAACAACAAAATCATTTTTGATAAAATAGATAAACTTGTAAATAAGAAACATATAGATTTAATTGTCGGTGGACCACCTTGTCAAGCCTATTCTCTTGTTGGAAGAGCAAGAGATAAAGATGGAATGAAAAATGACCCTAGAAATTTCCTTTATAAAGAATATGCCAAATTCCTTAAAAAGTACGAACCAAAAGTCTTTGTTTTTGAAAATGTTCTGGGACTAATAACCGCTGAAAAGGGCACCTATTTTAAAAATATGAGGTCTTATTTTAAACGTATTGGATATGAATTGGATTACACGATCCAAAAGTCAGAACATTTTGGAGTCTTACAAAAAAGAAGAAGAATTATTTTAATAGGTTGGCAAAAAGGTACCGATTTTAAATACCCAGAATTTGATAAAATTAAAGAAGAATATACAGTGAAGCAAATTCTATCTGATCTGAAAAAATTAAAACCTGGAGAGCAAAATAATATTACTAAATATTCAAAACCTACTACAGATTACCTAGAAAAATTTCAACTCCGAAATGGAGTAAATTTTGTCACACAACATATAGCTAGGCCTCATAATAGTAGAGATTTGAGTATTTATAAAATTGCAATAAATAAGTGGTTAAAAAAATCAGAAAGATTAAAATATCCAGATTTACCGGAGGAACTTAAAACCCACAAAAATGAAACATCTTTTGTTGATAGATATAAAGTCGTTGATATTAATGGCCTTTCTCATACTATGGTAGCTCATATCGCGAAGGACGGTCATCATTATATCTATCCAGATCATAAGCAAATTCGATCTTTATCTGTAAGAGAAGCTGCAAGAATTCAGTCGTTTCCTGATAATTTCTTTTTTGAAGGAGGAAGAAGTGCCGCATTTAGACAAATTGGAAATGCTGTTCCACCCTTAATGGCTAATAAAATTGCTAAAAAGATAAAAGAACAATTATGTCAGATTCAAAAATAAAAGATGGCTATTATAAAATAAGACCAGCAGGAAGGCATATTCTTTCAATTGGAAGGGATTTAATTAAAGATAAATATGCCGCCATAGTTGAATTAGTGAAAAATTCTTATGATGCAGATTCTCCAAATTGTACTGTATCACTTTTACCATTTACAAAAACAATTCTCGAAGAGAACAATGAGGTGTTGGTAAAAGGGATCAAGGTAATTATCAAGGATGAAGGGCATGGAATGAGTTTTGATACTGTAACTGATAAATGGATGGTCCCATCAACAGATGACAAACTGACTAGACAGAATAAAGGGCAAAGTCCAGAAGGACGAATAATGCAAGGTAAAAAAGGAATTGGAAGATATTCTGCTTCAATAATTGGAGAAGATATGGTTCTTGAAACAATTGATTGTAGTGGTGATTTAACTACACTGTATTTAATTTGGGAAGATTTTGAGAAGGCTAGATATTTGGAAGATGTTGATGTTCTTATCGAAAATTTTAAGACTAATAGACCTAATGGAACAGAAATTATTATTGTCGGAAACGAAGATCATTTAAATGATTGGAATGAAAAGCAGTTAAAAAACCTTAAATCTGAATTAAAGAAATTAATACCCCCAATTGATAGAACTATTCATAAGATTGATGATGATACTGAGAATTTTCAGATTATACTAGAACTAGGTGATTTCCCATTTGAAAATTATTCAAATAAAAAGGAAAACATTGAACCTTACCCTCTATTTGATTTATTTGATTATCGAATATCTGGTTCTGTTACTAATAAAGGTGTTGCAAAACTAACCTTTGAAAATAATAGAACAAATGATGTTCAAGAAGTAATAGATCCTTTCAATCTTCATTTGAATACTAATATTAATGAAAATTTTCAATCATTTTGCGGAGAAGTTAAATTTGATTTCAGAGTTTTTGATAGAGACCCAAGCTCAATTAGTGCATTGATAGAAAGAGGATTAAAGGACCCAATAACCGGGGAATCTGTAGGTAAAAGGGAAGCGAGAATTATACTTGACACTTATAATGGAATAGGTGTTTATCGACAAGGCTTTAGAATTAGACCATTAGGCGATGCTGGATTTGATTGGTTATCATTGGATAATCAAAGAGTTCAAAACCCTTCATTGAAAATTGGTAGCGACCAAATAATAGGATTTATTCATATTGAACAAGAGGAAAGTTCTGGTCTTTTAGAAAAAAGTGCACGTGATGGTTTAAAAGAAACATCTGAGTATTTTGGGTTAATGGAGATTTCAAAACAAGTATTAAAAGTATTAGAAAATAGAAGGTTTCTGTACAGGCAAAGAGTTGGACTAGGCAGAAGCAAAAGAAATATAAATGATAAAATTGAAGGATTATTTGATTTTAAGGATTTACAGGAAAAAGTTGACAAAGAACTCGACTTTTTAGGTGTAGAAAAAACAAAACGTATAAAAATAAATAATCTTATATCAGCAAAAGTAGAGAGTAATAATAAGATTGCTAATGAATTAAAACAAATTATTGCTTTATATCAAGGTCAAGCGACTGTTGGTAAAATTGTTAATGTGATTTTGCATGAAGGAAGAAAACCTTTGGGATATTTTAAAAATCAAATTCCTTTAATAAAAGAATGGACTGATGAATTAGATCAAAATTTTGATAAAAGTTTATTGGTGAAGATAATAAACAGGTTATCTGTTATTGGTGAACAAGGTGATATTTTCACAACATTATTTGAAAAATTGGACCCTCTTTCTGCACGTAAAAGAGGTAATAAAAAAGATTTTAATATTAGAGAAGTTGTAGAAAATGTGATAAATGTATTTGTCTCTGAATTAGATTCGCAAAATATAATTATTGATATTGATTGTGACATTAATCAAACGATTTTCGGTTGGAAAGAGGATTATTATATGATTCTAACCAACCTTATGGATAATAGTATTCATTGGCTAAAAACCAGTAAAAAGCCAACTAAAGAAATTAATTTTAAAGTTTATGAGGATATCCAATTTATAACGATTGAATATAGAGATAATGGACCTGGTATAGATAAAGAATTTATTGAATCTGAAATTATTTTTGAACCTGAATTCAGTAATAAAACTGGAGGAGGTTATGGACTAGGTTTGGCTATAGCTGGTGAAGCAATTGATAGGAATGACGGCAGTTTAAAAGCAATCCATTCTGATAATGGGGCCTATTTTAGAATTGAGACCAAAATATTATAATTGCGTATGAAATTACTAATTGTAGAAGATGATAAACCAACAATACAGACATACATAGATAATATTGAATCCTTCAATAAAAAATCTCCCGTAAAAATTGAATTTACTATTAAGGAAAATATGGAAGATGCAAAAAAATCATTACTAAGTCCTGATTTTGATGGTGCAATAATTGATTTGAAGCTTTCTTCTACGACAACGGAACTAGAAGGTTTAAAGATTGTTGAAGAAATTGAAAATAATCAGCGTTTTCCTATATATATTGTTTCCGGTAGTATAGCACAAATTGAGAAAGAAGAGACTGCATTCTTAAAAAAACGAAATAGGGATACTAGTTTTCAGGATATTTTAGCTGAAATTATAGCTGTATATAATACAGGGATAACAAAAATATTGGGCAAGAAAGGAGAGATCGATAAGTACTTGAACAATATATTTTGGAAACATCTTTCAAATTCTTTGGATTTGTGGATTAATGATAAAACTCGTTCACCTGAAGATAAGCAAAAATCACTTCTAAGATATACACTCTCTCACTTACAAGAATATTTAGAAATAACGGAGGATTCTGATTTTGAAAATTATCACCCTTCAGAAATTTATATTACTCCCGTTATAAAACCAAGAGTATTTACTGGAGATATTGTTATGAATAAAACTACCAAAACTCAACATGTAATATTAACTCCATCTTGTGATTTGGCACAATCAAAAGCCAAAGATATTCTACTTGTGAATATTGAACCTAGCAATACTGGAATATTAGGAGAAAAAATATCCTTTATCAAGAAGGGTAAAGGTGACCAGAATGAAGCTAGTGATATTTTACGGAAAATAATTCACAACAGTTTTTCCAATAAATATCATTTTTTACCAAAGTACAATAAAATGGAAGGAGGTTTAATTAATTTTCAAAAGGTAAATTCTATTAGAGCGAAAGATTTCGATGGAGAGTTTGTCAGAATTGCTTCAATAAATGGTAATTTCACAAAAGACATTGTTGCTCGGTTTTCTTATTATTACTCTAGGCAAGGCTCTCCTGACTTTGTTTCGGATGAGATTTATAATTCTCTGTTCTAATCCGATGAAAAATTAGGCCCGACAAGTTACCTATACGAGAAGTTAAGTAAGAACATCCCAATAAACGGTGTTGCAAAATCGTGGTTCAGATCGAATGGAATTAACTCTAAAGAACTTCTTAGAGGAGAGAGCAAAAAACCTCTTTTTATTTCAGCTGCAGGAATCGATTTATAAAAAGCTTACGAGTTAGTGAATTCTATGCATGGAAATTATTGGATGCCAACGTTGTTGCAGTTGATGAATGCAAAAACGAAAGAGAAAAATTCTAATCTGTGACTTATTTGATTTGTATGAAAAACATGATTAAAAGTCAACATCATCAATCATGTTTTTCATAATAATCACACCCATCACAGTTATTTTTTTTGATTATTTTGTTCCCATGATAAACGAACAATACAAATATTCAGAACTAACCAGTCAAATCATTGCCGCGGCTATGGAGGTTCATTCTTTTCTGGGCAATGGGTTTCAAGAAGTGATATATCAGCGTGCTCTATCTTATGAATTGGATCTGAGGAAAATAAACCATGAACAAGAATTTGTGATGCCTGTCAACTATAAAGACATACGCGTAGGCACACGACGTGTTGACTTTTTGATTGAGATTCCTACTTTAACGTAGTACATTTTAATTCTCCTGATCATTTATAGTTACAGAGAGGTATTTAAGTTATATATCAAATAGGGCTTATATTTAGTACCTTTGCAAAGCAAATCAAACACAATCGGTGGGCAATTAAAAGAAATTATAACGTTCGAAAATTTAGGCGATAAGAAGTTTAAGGTGAGACTTAACGAACAGGTTAATACCAAAGATGAAACAGGGATTCAACAATATAATTAAAAGGAACATAAACTAATGAATTTAGAAAAGCATATTGATAGACATGACTTTATGTCATTTTTTAGAAACACAGAAAAGTTAAACACTTTATCAAATGATGACAGACTAGAGGTATTTAGCTATATTCTTTCAGGTAGTAGTGATATTACTAAAGAACTTTTGGAATCTATTATATGTGATTATTCACAAGGAACTTTAAAAGTGATAGAGTTAGATAATGTCTAAAAAAACGTGGTCGCGAGAAGAAACAATAGTCGCTTTTAATGTTTATTGTAAAGTACCTTTTAAATCGAGTAGCAAGACTAATCCTACAGTTATTAAATATGCTAAAATTTTGGGCAGAACACCTTCATCCCTTAATATGAAAATTGGGAACTTGGGAAGGTTGGATCCAGAATTAAAAAAGCAGGGAATTGTTGGTCTTAAGCATGGCGCCAAAATGGAAGAGATTGTTTGGGATGAGTTTCATGGTAATTGGGATAAA
>JBLHWH010000031.1:0-41310 GCA_047628935.1 Halioglobus sp.
GTCCATTTTATTAACGATAATTAGTACTTCTGATACCTTTTAGGCGTTTTTATATAAAAAGACCAAATTTGGCTGTCCGCTAAATATTTGAATTAAGAATCTTAAGCGGACAACACTAGATATAAATAATGAGTCACCCGGTATTATTATTGATTTTAGTAATTTGATATCAGTAAGTTATGCATCTACTGATAAATTATTTGAATATTTAACAAATGAAAAAAATCATGAAAACCTGCTAATATTTGCGAATGGTTATAGAATCAATACAGCTGATTTGTTTGGATCAAAAAACATTGTTAAAAATTGGAAAACTTTTTTTAATACAGATTATACAAATCAGGAAAACATACGATTTCATGATTATTATGCGGAAAGTGGAGAATATTGGGAAGATATTGATGACATCTTTATTGATCATATAGGAACACAAAATGCTATTTATGCTGACGGGCATGATAGTATTCTGACTTCCAATCATAAAAATACATTAACATTCGATCCGCAAGGGGAAAAAGATATTAAAAAAAGTAAATTAAGTCTTGCTATTGGCTTTGCAAGTACCTTAGCGACTAGAGGCAAAAGAGTTCAGCATGCTTTGTACAAAACAGCTATCGGAACTATAAGTTCACAAGCGTATAATGCTATCCCAGGATACGATTCCTCCTGTAAGAATAACCCAGGTTGTCTTGTTCTTGATTATAATTCAAATATCGATGGATTTAATGATAGATACTTGAACGGGTTTGCTTATGGAGTGAAGGTTTACAACAATATTCAAAATAATAATATAAAAGTAGCCAAAGATGAAATGGGTAAGGTTACAGGTAAAATTGATATTGTTGCTCATTCAATGGGCTACGCATACGCTGCAGGAATTCTTGATGCTCTTATAGATCTAAAAGTTCTGGCTGAGGGTAATAAATTTGGAGGATTCTACATAATAGCTCCTGAAAATGCTCCAGTTAAAAATATTAATGATATTTTGGAAAAAACAGATTATGTATGGCAATATGGCACGGCCGAAGTGGGTAGCCCTAATCCAAATTTACTTCATCATCAAGATGGTATTGCGCCGCAAGTGGCAGTGCCTGGCTTAACGTTTAGTTCTGGTAACCTTACAAAAGGAAGAATTAAATATGCTGGAGAACTAAGCAAAGCAGGATTTGGACTCCATCATTTAAGTTCTAGTTATGATTGGATTATTAACCTAAATGAACAGAATCAAGGATATGTTCAACCAAGATACTAATATTATAATGCTACTGTTTCTTTCTTCTATATTTATTTCTTGCGGAGAAGATAATCTGGGGAAATCCGAAATTGATATATATGTATCACTCACTCAAGAAAGTACAAGTGAGATTCATAATCAAATAGAAGATCATTTTGAATGCCTGATTGATCAAGAAAGAGAAATAGTATTGCAATTCATAGCCAACAAATCATGGTCTGTGGATCCAGTTATATATTTGAACGAGAGCAAGAAAAGAATAGTTACTAATCTATTTTGCAGGCAAGTTGAGAATAGAGGAACAAAAGTTGATGTGTCAAGAGAATTAGTGGGAGCATTCATAAATGAGAAATGGCACTTTCTTCAAGGAAGTACTACATATTATCCTCGGGATAACTATAAATATGATTATTCTACACCCTTTACTTTCGAAGAGATGAGCTTCTTAGCAAATAGATACCTATTTCCCAGAGTTGTATCTTACGAGGATGGAGAATATAATGTCTCAAAAGAATTTTTTTCCTCATTACTTGGTGAATTAGACTCTTCTGAAAAGGATGGAGATTCATTATTCATAGAAAGAGTAAATGGATACTCCAGCAAATCCATCCCTAAAGAAAAACTAGAAAGGATTAGGAAAGAGCAAAGAGAAAGTAAACCTATTACTGTTGCCAAACCATCTCTTTGGTCTCAGTGGTTTGGCAAAAAGAAATTATTCGACAGTAAAGAATGGAAAAACAGAAGAAAGGAATAATTGGTCACTTAAAAGCACATATGTCGGACATCTTTAAGATGTCCGACATATTATCATTAATCATGCAATACTCTCCCGCAACTCTATCTCTCTTGTAATCTGCTCAGCATGATGTCGCGTATTCTCAATAAAATACCGATTGGTCTTAAGTCCACCACCGACTACTCCAGCCATAAATACACCTGGCAGATTCGTTTCAAGGGTCATTTCATCATGGACAGGTGTACGGAACTTATCCACACCAATTTCTAGTCCCAGATTTGATAGTAAGTCATAATTAGGTGAATATCCCGTCATCGCAAGTACGAAGTCATTCTCTATTTCTATCTCTCCATCGGGAGTATTCAGAATAACAGATTTGGGCTTTATTTCTTTGATTGTTGTATTGAAGTGAGCTTTGATAGAACCTTCTTTAATACGATTCTCTATGTTGGGAAGGATCCAATATTTTACTCTAGGGTATAACTCTGGACCTCTTATAGCCATGGTTACATCTGCTCCTTTTTGCCAGCATTCTAAGGCTACATCGCAAGCGGAATTTGCACCACCGACGACTAAGACTTTTTTTCGGATGTAGTGATGTACTTCATCATAATAATGCTTCACTTTTGGTAATTCTTCACCAGGAACATGCATCATATTAGGATGATCGTAAAAACCAGTAGCTATTATTACATACTTCGCTTTGTAAGTCTTTTCTCCTGTATTGACAATATAGCAGCCATCTGATTTCGACATGTTCTTTACCTCTGTATCAAATTCAATGTTGAGATCAAAATTTTCTAATAACCGTCTGTAATATTCTAGTGCTTCTCTTCGAGTAGGCTTATCAGAATGAGAAATAAACGGAGTATCACCAATCTCAAGTTTGAGGCTAGTAGAAAAGAATGTCATGTTGGCTGGGAAGTTAAAGATGGAATTAACCAATACCCCTTTTTCCAGGATTACATAGTCAAATCCAGCCTTTTGAGCTTCTATGGCACAGTTAATCCCAGTTGGGCCTCCACCAATGATTATTATGTCATGCATAGATTCCTATCTGACAAGTGTTACATCTCCTTTAGCTATATCAGTTTTTTCTCCAGGTGTATCTTTGTCCAATGTATAGCTAAAATACCAAATATATACTTCACTTGGTGCAGGATCTCCTTTATGAGTTCCATCCCATGGCATACTAAATGCAGAATTATCTTCACTATCTACTGTATAAACTTCTTCTCCCCATCTGTTGAATACTTTGAATTCGATGTTAGAGATTCTTTCCAAAACATTTAAAGTATCACTTTCCATTGGTTCTTGTCCACTGTTAGGTATAGGCCCAAAAGTGAATTCTGTAGATTCATTTCTGTTTCCTGGGAAGAACACCTTAGGAAAGGCGAAAGGTGCTGGATCGCAAATTCCTACAAGACTTACTGAAAGAGAATCCAATAAATCACCACAAATATTAGTAACCTGCATATTATAATTTGCAAGCACTTGAGGATCTAATGGATTACCAATTAAACTTGGATTACCATCTTCTATTTTTGTTAGAAATATATTGATGGCATCATTTTGATTACTTTCGACAGAAAAAGTAACTGTACTATTTGAAGGGGTTTCTTCATCGCAATTTGTCTCGAATGAAATTGTAGCTTCTGTAACAATATCAAAATTTACAGTTTCACTTGCAATAAGGGAACTACCACATGCATCAGATATAGTTACCGTATAAGTTCCTGCTTCCGTAACAATTATCCCTGGAACCGTCTCTCCCGATGACCAGATATAAGTTAAGTCTTGTGATAAATTTGGAAAAAGAATAACTCCTCCTGAATAAGTAGCAGTTAGATTTACTTCTTCATTATTACATGGACTGGATGAATTTATCGATGCTATTGGATTAAATAATGGGACAATTACCTCAGTATTAGCTGTAGCCATATCTCCACATTGATCGGTCACGGAAACAGAATATGCGCCACCTTGGGTTACGCTAATCAAATCTGTAGTTTCATTTGTGCTCCATATGTATTCAAATGGTGCTTGGCCTTGATCATCTGTTACACTAAGTAAGTTTTCAAAATCTATTGCTCCATTTGAGCATTGAGTTAAGTCAGCTAGGCCAATCATTGGCATCGGTAAATTAGTCCTAGTCACCTCAATCGTATCGCACATCTGATAACATACATCTTCACCAATAGTAACAGTAACAGAATACTGGCCTTCTTTTATTATTCTTAGAGAATCATCAAATTCTGGAAGGACACCATTTTCATCACCCCATTGATATGTTATCTCTGAAACACCACTTACTACTGCTACTAAAACAGTATCGATAGGTTCATTTGGACAAAATTGATAAGCATCCACTATGCTTAATGTTGGAGGTGATAGTATATTTGTTCCTGCTATTTCCACTTCAATCGTATTAAAGAATAGACCACCATTCTCAATGGTTTCTTCTGAAAATAGTGTGTCAGTTGTTACGCTGATATCTACTAGTGACACAGAGATCGTATCTGAACATGGTGTTTCACCCATTTCATTGTGCTTCATTACATTGAGCATTGTCAATCCTGCATCATCAAGTGCATGACCCGCTAAGAAAGCACCACCCATCTCTACAGCACGAAGCGATGTGAAGTCGGCCGTTGTATCTTCGTTCCCTACTAGGACACCAGGATATATAGTAGTCCAGTTTATAATGCCATCTATAGTCATGTTTGTGGTGAAGTAGTATGAAGAGTCATTTTCCATATAAGCACCAGACATCCACAGCGAACCATCTTCAGCTTGTAGCACATTTTTCATGTCTGTAGGATTGCCATCTACCAATACTTGTCGAGTAAGAATAGGTGTCCCAAAAGTGTCCACAACCATTACAAATCCGTTATCATCAGCATTGTTGGTTCCGTAGCGTCCTACTACAGCGCTAGACATATTATTTAGTTTGATAACTTGATGCGGAAATGGATCAGTCATTCCTGGAACTTGAAATGCATAGTTTTCTGCCCATAACTGGACTCCATTGCTATCTAACTCTGCAAGTAGGAAATTACCCTCTGAAGAATTATCAGCTAATAATATAGTACTATCTATAGTTCCTAAAATATCAGTCACTTGGGATTGTACGGTGTCTCCTGCACCATCTATGAAGTTATATATTCTCGACCAAATAAGATCATCACCTAGTCCGATCCGAGCGATAGTTGGCCTTTTTCCTGATTTAAGCAAAATTTCAGTAGAATCGATAAATGCAGCTATATTGGGATAATCCTCAGAATCATCTCCTCCTTCAATAGTTCTGACAACGCAAGCTCCACCTGCCTTATCACATTTACCAAATATTTCTTTTCTGTTTCCATTAATATCAGCAAGGCACGTAAATAATATGCTGTCCTGTGTACTATTTAAATCAATCTTAGCAAGCCCAACTAAAGTTGTAGTATCTCTTCCGAAGTCGATTTCCTTTTGCCAGTTGATATTTCCTTTAGCATCCAAAGTTGCTAATATTAGGGTCTGTTGGTCATTTTCAAATTGACGAAATCCGATGGATATCACATCACCCGTAGATGTAGTACTCTCCATATGGTTGAATATGGTGTCAGTGGTCGTCTCATAAGTACGATGATGTTGATCTGCTTGACCAAAACAAATGAGAGAAATAATTGAAAATAAAAAAGTGATTATTATTCTATGTTGCATATGCTTGATTGTATGTCTTCGACAGTGAATTGGTATCTCGACCTCGATCGTTTTATTCAATACCAAATGCTAAAATACAAACATTTTTAAGCTTGCGAAACATCAAATGCGAATCTTCGACAATTATGTCTCCATAGATTGGTTTTTTAATATATTTAAATGAATTAGGATTATCAAAATTAAGTTGTTTTATAGGAATAATCAAATTCAAAAATAGAATTAAATGGATGATTTATATGTTTTCATTTTTCATTTTTTAAGACTATATCAATCCCTAACCTTGTGCCCTAAATCTAGAACCTAGGACCATTTGCAAAGGTCAGTTTTTAGTTTTAGGGTTCCAAACCGGACATCTTATAATGGACGGGGTCGGGACAAATTTTACTCAATAAAAAGACTACATTTGCATCTTGTTTTTAAACGTTCATTTTACGAAGTGAATCGAAAAGTAAATGCCGTAAAGCGGTGTAACACTAACTAAATAGGAGATACTCCATGAGTGATGAAATCCACCACGAATGTGGTTTAGCAGTAATCAGACTACTGAAACCATTAGAATATTACCACAAAAAATACGGAACAGCTCTGTATGGTCTTAATAAGATGCAACTTCTCCTCCAAAAGCAAAGAAATAGAGGGCAAGACGGTGCTGGAATTGCAACTATAAAGTTGGACATGCCGCCTGGTAGTCGATATATCAGTCGAAAGAGAAGTAATAACCCTCAATATATCAAGCATTTGTTTGAAGGTGTATTCAGTCATTTCAATGACTTGACTGAAGAGCAAAGGAACGATCCAGCTTGGCTAAAAATAAATAAGCCATATACAGGAGAGTTACTTCTTGGGCATCTAAGGTATGGCACACATGGTTCGAATAATATAGAAACAGTTCATCCATTTTTAAGGCAAAACAACTATATCTCTAGGAATTTAGTCATAGCTGGAAACTTTAATCTTACGAATGTTGAAGAATTATTTCAAGAATTAGTTGACTTTGGTCAATATCCAAAAGAAAAATCTGATACGGTTACTGTTCTTGAAAAAATAGGCCACTTTTTAGATGATGAGGTCCAACGGTTGTTCAATTGGTTTAAACCAGACGGATATTCTAATCAACAGATTAATAAGTTGATTGCAGAAAATCTAGATATTACAAGATTGCTCCAACGAGCAAGTAGAAAGTTTGATGGGGGTTATGTCATGGCAGGGCTTATTGGTCATGGAGATGCATTTGTTTTTCGAGATCCTTCTGGTATCAGACCCGCTTTTTATTATAAAGATGATGAGATAGTAGTGGTAGCTTCAGAGCGTCCTGCGATACAAACATGTATTGATGTAGGCATCAATGAAGTCAAAGAACTACAGCGTGGGCATGCATTGATTATTAAGAAAAATGGACATGTTGAAGAAGTCCTTTGTAAAGAACAATTGGAGAGAAAGGCTTGCTCCTTTGAAAGAATATATTTCTCAAGAGGCACAGATCGTGATATCTATTTAGAAAGAAAAAAACTAGGTGAATTATTAGTGCCTGATATCATTAAGGAAATCAAAGAAGATTTCGATAATTCTATCTTTTCATTTATACCAAATACTGCGGAAGTTTCTTTTTTTGGATTAGTACAAGGGTTAGAAAAACATACCAATACAATACGAAAACGGCTCATCAAAGAACTAGGCAATGACTATAAGGATGAAGAACTAGACAAAATACTAAATATTACGCCTAGGATTGAAAAGCTGACAGTCAAGGATGCGAAGTTAAGAACTTTCATAGCGGATGATGTAGTAAGAGGAGAACTGGTAGCCCATGTATACGATGTTACTTACGGAATAGTCAAGAATAATGTTGATACGGTTATATTGATAGATGATAGTATCGTAAGAGGAACTACGCTAAGAGATAGTATCATTTTTAGTCTGTCAAGATTGAAACCTAAGAAAATAATAATAGTATCATCAGCTCCTCAAATTAGATACCCAGATTGCTACGGGATTGATATGAGTAAGATGAGGGAATTTGCTGCATTCAAGGCCTTGGTAACATTACTCAAGGAAAATGGGAAAGAACATCTTTTGAAAGAAACGTATGATAGGTGTGTCGCTGAAGAAGAAAAACCAGTAGATGAAATGATCAATCAGGTACAAGCTCTATATGAAGAGTTTACGTATGAGCAGATATCTGATAAAATAGGAGAGGATGTGACTCCGAAAGGATTGAAATGCGAAGTGAAAGTCATTTATCAAACGGTAGAGAATTTACATTTAGCATGTCCGAATAATACTGGGGATTGGTATTTTACTGGTAATTATCCTACGGTAGGAGGCACTCGTGTTGTCAATAGATCATTTATAAATTACATAGAAAATAACGATAAACGAGCTTACTAATTTTTCGCAAAGTAAGCTCGTTATGAAAATCATAAAAACGTACTAGAAAGTGACTTTTTATTAATTTAAACGTTACAAGTAGGTGGTCTTCTTCTTTCTATTAGAGGATTGGACAACTATGAAATAACCAATATTTAATTAAAACTAAAAAATATAAAAACGATGAAAGGAATTCTGAATTTTCCAACTTTGATGCTACTATTTGTAGCGGCACTATTTATGACAAGTTGTGGTGATGATGAGCCAGGCGGTGTTGGCGGTACTACTGATACAGCACCTTCTGTAACACTTATTTCATTATCAGATTTGACATTATCTCCAACGGAAGAGTTTACTATAGAAATCTCAGCGGCTCAAGGTACAAATGAGATGAATGGCGTATATGTGTATGAGGATGGAATCGAAGTGCCAGAAGGTAGATTGAAATATGATGGTGTTGCTGCTTCAGCAAATCCTGCATTATTAGTAGGGACTGATAGAGAAAGTTTATCATGGACTATATCAGTAATAGCGCAAGCAACAGCTGAATCATCATCAAACTTCGAAGTAGAAGTGAGAGACAATGCTGCAACTCCATTAAGAAGTAGCGTGTTTGTAACAGTTGCAACTGCCGCTACTCCTCCTACGTTGACGGGATTAGGTGATCAAATGCCTACATTAACAGAAGGAACACAGAATGTGAAATTCATAGTGACAGGTGAAAAAGGATCTGGTTTATTATCATCCCTTGAAGTAAGAAGAAATAGTGAATTAGTAGATGCAGCAGATTTTAACTGGAATGATTTAACTATGATGACTGCGGGTAACCCTTTCCAATTAACTGGAACAGATGTTGATGGTTTTGTAGAGGGTGAGTTTTTAGTTGACCTTCCACTTGAAGTAGGAACTTCTATTTATTCATTCATCCTAGAAGATGAATTTGGTAGTAGAGATACTGCTTCTTATACAGTAGTTACAGAGACATCTGGTACAGCTTTAGATTCTACTCTTGTTGGAATTTTATTCAATGCTGGCGGTGATGTAGGATTTGGTGGTTTGGATCTTGATAATGGGGAATCTACAGGAACTGGTCCCACAAGTGGTGCAAATGCAGAAATAATTGATAATGGAATCGATACGGATCTAGGTTCTGCAACAAACTGGATACAAACGATATCTCCTATAAATGGAGCAACAATGAAATATGTAGTTGCAAGTGCAGGAGGAGTATTAGAGTCATTTTCATTTGAATCTACAAATACAAAAGAAGGTATTGTTGATGTATTTGATAATAATACAACTACCGAAATAACTAACGCTACATCTACTTCAATAATAGAAGTAGGAGATGTTTTCGCTGTAAAAAGTGGAAATAAATACTATTTGATAGCTATCAGAGAAGTAAATGTAAAGAATATGGATAATACAGATAACTATGTAGTAGATGTAAAGTACTAAGAAATAGCTTTTATTATCTAGTGAAATTATAAAAAGGGAGTTGAAACGTAGGTTTCAACTCCCTTTTGTTTTTTAGATTGAACTGCTGTAAGATCAGGAGATCTTCAGCTCGGAGGGCGCTAAGCCTCTCGAAAAGCCTAACGTCTAATGGTCGGATGTTAAAAAGTGGAATTGGTAGAAATGTATAGAATATGAGCCGCTGCGAAGTCAGGAGATCTTCAGCTTAGAGTGTGCTGGACCTCTAAAAGTCGAACCTCGAATAGTTTTAAAAAGTCAACATGTAATCTCGAAATCTAGCTCAGCTCCAAAGTTGATAGTCTAAGATCAAAGCATCTTTAAGCGCAGTGGCCTACTTCTTTATCGGTAAAAAGATAAACTCCGCTCCCAATTCACTCAATACAAATACACAAACACTAGAGTCAATAGACTTATAATTCGATTTGAACTCTTCAACCTTATCAGGATATACAATTTGTTTAGATACAAATTCCTCTAAAGAAGAAGCGTGGATAGACCATTTTGATCCTTTGTTTTCTTCTCTTTTAAAAATAGACATACCCAATTCTAATTCTTGCTGATGAGCCACCATGATTGGGTATTTCGATACATCTTGATCCAAGATAACGGTCGCAGCCTGAGTCATGATCTTTCGGTAAGTATCTAACTCGTGTTCTAGTGCTATATATGATTCTGCTTTTTTCATTAATATATGTGGTATTCGTAAAAAGACAAAAAAGAAGAGCGAGAAATAGTTTCTCGCTCTTCGGTATAATTTCAAGTTCTAAGAGCGAATCTTAGTATCTGTAATATTCTGGTTTGTATGGTCCTTCTGGAGTCACACCGATATAATCAGCTTGATCTTTAGAAAGAGTTTCTAATTCTACACCAATTTTAGCCAAGTGAAGGAAAGCTACTTTTTCATCTAAGTGCTTAGGTAACATGTATACATCGTTCTCGTATTTGTCACTCTTTTCCCAAAGCTCCAATTGAGCAAGTGTTTGGTTTGTGAAACTGTTCGACATTACAAATGATGGGTGACCTGTCGCACAACCAAGGTTTACCAATCTACCTTCTGCCAACAATATGATATCCTTACCATCAATAGTATACTTATCTACTTGAGGTTTGATTTCTATTTTAGAATCACCATGCTTTTCATTTAACCATGTAACATCTATCTCATTATCGAAGTGACCGATATTACATACGATAGTTTTGTCATTCATCTGCTTGAAGTATTCCGGCGTGATGATGTCTTTATTACCAGTAGCAGTTACTACGATATTAGCTTCCTTTAGTGCTGTGGCCATTTTCTTTACTGCGAATCCGTCCATTGCAGCTTGAAGCGCGCATATAGGATCGATTTCAGTAACGATTACTCTTGCACCAGCTCCTCTTAGAGACGCTGCACTACCTTTACCTACATCACCGTAACCAGCTACTACAGCTACTTTACCAGCGATCATGATATCCGTTGCTCTTCTGATTGCATCTACTAATGATTCTTTACATCCGTATTTGTTATCAAATTTTGACTTAGTTACTGAGTCATTGATATTGATAGCGGGAACTGGAAGTGTTCCATTTTTTACTCTTTCGTATAGTCTGTGTACACCTGTAGTAGTCTCTTCTGATATACCTCTGATATCTTTTACTAGCTGAGGGTATCTATCGAGTACCATGTTAGTCAAGTCACCACCATCATCCAAGATCATGTTTAGAGGCTTTCCATCTTCGAATGCGTGAAGTGTCTGCTCTATACACCAATCAAATTCTTCCTCATTAAGACCTTTCCAAGCGAAAACTGGTACTCCAGTTACTGCAATTGCAGCGGCTGCTTGATCTTGCGTAGAGAATATGTTACAAGAAGACCAAGATACCTCAGCTCCTAAAGCAGTCAATGTCTCTATTAAAACAGCTGTCTGGATAGTCATGTGAAGACATCCTGCGATTCTTGCACCTTTCAATGGCTGGGATGCTCCGAACTCTTCTCTAAGCGACATTAATCCTGGCATTTCTGCTTCGGCTAATTCCATTTCTTTTCTTCCCCAAGCTGCAAGGCTAATATCTTTTACTTTGTAATTGGTTTTTATCTGCGTATCCATCATTATATAATTTTTATAAATTTTGCGCAAAGGTAATACATTGTTTTCTATTAAATACTAGACATTCAATGGTTTACCTATATTTGTTTGTTTTATTTTAAAAATTGCTTGCCTGTTTGAAACAATAGTTGTCTTTATTAGTTTCGTAAAGTGCAAATAGAAATCAATATTTTTGATGCTGTATTAAAAAATATTCTATATTTGCAATCGCATTTAAAAAATATACAATCATTATAGCCACGATTGGATATTTGCAAATGGTCGCGTGGCCGAGTGGCTAGGCAGAGGTCTGCAAAACCTCGTACGGCGGTTCGAGTCCGTCCGCGACCTCATCTAAAGCTCTTCCGAAAGGAAGGGCTTTTTTTATATATCAGGGTATGGTTTTTATATAAAGGTTCTGGAGGATTCTTCTTGTCAGCTATACTAATTGAAGGGCTGGTATCCCACCCGCACTGATGTGTGGTTCCTTTATTTACTTGATGATGGCAAGTATTTACGGAATAGTTAGTCACCTTGCGGGCATGACCAAGTATTCTACGGAACGATTGGTCATGCCCGCAACCTCAATTAAAAATCTTCTCTTGCTTTAAGAAGAATGTTATATTTCATTCCATGATAGATAAGTTATTGTATTATATAACTTTTTAGTGGTTGTACTACTTGGGAAATAATGGATAGAAGGGACAAGATCTTTTCATGGGTCCAATTTGGTCTATTCTTTATAAAAGGAATGCTAATAGGTTTTGTCAATGATAAGTTAGAACGATTATATTTGTAAATATAGTCAATGGGAAGTACAATTATTAAAACAATCATTCGACTAAGACATTTAATATTCAAAAATTTCTAACTTTACGATGCAATAATTATTAGGTTATGATAAACGACCTATTACGTCCTACAAATTTTTTATTTTCATTTTTTAACTTTTTTGAAATCAGAAAGTTGATTTATGCTATTCAATATTGAAAACCCTATACAATGACGTTTAAGTACTTAATTACACCTCTGTGTTTACTTTGTTCAATATCCTTAATGTCTCAGCGAAATAGTGTCGGGATTCAAGAGAAAGAACCCATTACAAAAATAAATATAGATCCAAGTTTATTTTATAATAAGGTAACTCAGTCAAGAGCTTCTACTATCCAGTTGCCATTTGAAAAATTGGGTTATGGCGAATTTTATGTTGAAGAAGATGAAATGTTGGCGCCTGACTTTGCGAAAGCAAGACCGGATATTAAGACATATGTGATTCGATCTACAAAGAATAAATCAGTAAAGGGAAGAATGCTCTTGACTCCTGAAACATCATGGGCCACTATTTTGACTCCTCAAGGACTGGCTTCTTTTTATCCACAAGATGGAGAATATTTTCTCGAGGAAGGAATACATATCCATCCTCAGCAGGAAGCCGGATGTACGCATTTTGAAGAAGAGGGAAGAATAAGCGAATGGGAAAAGAAATTGAAGGAAATGGATAGTCGTGTTACATTCTCTAATGGAGGAACCAAAAGGAATTTAACTTTGGCAATTGTATGTACAGGAGAATTTTATGAGCTGAATGGCAATAGCGATAATGCTGTTACAACACTTATTGTTGCAACGGTTAATGGATTAAATGTAATATATGAAAATGAGCTTTCAGCAAAATTCAATATTCTTCAACCATTTCTATATAAAAATTCAAATACAGATCCATTCATTCCAGATAATAATGGAGGTGATGGTAGGACGGTACAGGCATCAAGAGCTGTAGACATGCACTTTGATATTAATTCATATGACCTTGGTCATGTATTCCATAAAACAGTGACAGACGATGGTTGGTCCAGTGGAGGTGTTGCCTTTTTGGGCGTTGTATGTGACAATGGCTTTCAAAGTGGAGGTCCACTAAAAGCTGGTGGATGGAGTGGATCCTTTAACAATAATAATAATGGTTGGATTTCACTATCTGCTCATGAATTTGGGCATATGTTCAGCGCCACTCATACATTTAACGGAGAGGGAGAAAGTTGTGATGATGCTATTAGTGGGTCTTCTGGCTATGAGATAGGTAGTGGTACGACTATTATGTCCTATCAAGGTATTTGCGCAACAGCTCAAAATATTACTGGAGGCGGAGAAGCGGATAACTATTTTCATGTACACAGTCTATTTCAAATGGTTTCTTATTTGGACAACTTTGGTGATTGTGCTACAGAAGTACCTTTAAATAATACAGCACCAGAGGTGATTGCTCAGCCCTGTGCAGGTGAAATTAGAATTCCAAAAAACACACCATTTATGTTGACGGGAAGTGCGACGGATGCTGAAGATGACGAATTGACTTTCACTTGGGAACAATATGATGAGGATGGTACAGGTGCATTGACTCAAGGGTTTATTGGGAATCAAGCTTCTAATTCAAGTATCGCTCCTTTATTTAGGAGTTTTTCTCCTAGCCAAAACCTGACTAGATATTTTCCGCAATTGAGCACATTGGTCGATGGGGCAGCCAGTGATAAATTTGATGTGCTACCCAATATAGCGAGGACATTGCATTTTCAATTTACAGCAAGAGACAATAATACTGAAGGAGGGAGTGTAGCTTCAGATGAAGTAGCAGTAATAGTAGAAAATAATGGTCCGCTTATTTTAGAAAATATCACTTCTATTGATGCAGGGACTCAGTTTGATGTTAATTGGACTTTGAATGGGTCAGAAGATTTGTGTGATGTAGCTGATATTCTATTGTCCATAGATGGCGGATTGTCATATTCTATAGTACTTGCTAAAGATGTAGATTATAGTGCTGGATCTTTTTCTGTGACCTTGTCTTCAGCTTTTCCAAACACTTCTAATTGCAGATTGATGTTGGCTTGTGCAGATGCAGAATGCTACTCATTCTTCGATATAACGGATGAAAATTGTGTTATCGTATCTGATTGTTTTGCTGGAAACAGTATGATATGTGATACTGAATATGAAGAATTCGAACAAGGTGACCTCGCGCTCAATTTTGATCTGATCCATTTTGATGGAAGTCAAGTCAGTGAGATCTCAAGAGTAATAGATGATGTTAATTCTACACTAGCCCCTATCTTAATTTATTCGGAGACAGGAGGGTGTTTTGACTTTTTTGACTACTACACAAATAAGGCAATAATAGCGGTAGATGAGACGGGTAGTTATACATTTACGATTGATGTTGATGCGAATGGAGGCAGAGGTATATTTACCATATATGAGGTAGATACTTATAGTCAGACGAATCCTTGTGCCTCATTTATAGGCGCCAGTGCTACTCATGCAGGTGGGAGTAGTTTTATATTACAATCTTCTGTCAATGTTATACTTGATGAGTGTAAAGAGTATCTTTTGATATTGACTAATAATAAACCAGATTTGGAATTACCAAAAACGACAGAAATATCCAATATAGTCGGACCAGGTATTGTAGTTGAAATAGACTATTCTCCATCTCCAGATTATAGCAATATATTCATTGCTGTAAACGATGCAGGAGTCATAGAGGTAGTAAGTCCTACGTCAGATTTCTCAGCTGTATCTGGAGGAATGTACTCTATTTATTCTGCTATCTATAAATCAGGGGGTGCTGTACCTCCAGCCTTGGTAGATCCATCAACATGGGTGGGCAATGCATTATCTGAAGTGCAAACCACAGATTGTTTAAGACTGAGTGCTAATAAAAAGCAAATACTTGTAGAATTCAGTTGTCGAATAAATTCGGTAGAAGCTGGGACGCAATCTGAGTGCGAGCCGTTTTCTAATACTTATTCTCAAGAAATAATAGTAACTTATGAATCACCTCCAATTACTGGTAATTTAGTAGTAAACGGAGTACCTGTAGCTATCACAGGAAGTCCACAAATAGTTAACTTAACAGGTTTAATATCAGATGGTCAGCCATTAGGAGTCAGTGCGGTATTCAGTGCTTTGCAGAGTTGTTCAATGTTTGTTGCTGAGTTATTCACTGCTCCAGCAAATTGTTGTACAATAGACTTCGATCTTGGTGGAGATCAAGTCGTTTGTGATGGAGAGCCTATAATTCTAGATGCAGGTAGTGATGGTGTCGAATATAAGTGGTTTAAAGATGGAACATTATTAGAAAATGATACGGTCTCAACATATGTAGTAACAGAATCAGGAAACTACCTAGTCGAAGTAATCAATGATGTTGGCTGTTCGAAATTTGAAGTGGTGAACATAGCACTATTCGAAACACCGACATTGTCGTTAGAAGATGATAAATCAGTTTGTGAGGGAGAGATTTTTAATCTTCCAGCAATAACTACAGCTCAAAACCTACAATGGTACAAAGATGACGTAGAATTAATAGGCGAAACGAGCGGTACATTATTAATTACGGAAGCAGGACAGTATCATATAATAGGGACAAATAATTATGCACTACCAGATGAAGAAGTTTTGGGGTGTAGTGCAAGTGATACGATTATTATAGAATACGTATCTCGTCCAATAGTAGAGCTAGGAGATGATCAGGAAGCCTGTGTAGGTGATCTTGAAATTATACTTAATGCAGGTCTAGAGGGTACGGAATATACATGGGCTAGAAACGGAATAGTCATACCAACAGAAATCTCCGACCAATTGTCAGTCTCTCAAACAGGACAGTATACGGTAATCGTTGATAAAGGAGGGGGATGTGATGCAAAAGATACTGTGAATATCACGTTTTATGAACTTTCAGATATTTTTGCTGGGCAGGATGTGAATGTATGTGAAGGCAGTATGACTACGCTCAATCCATTTATTGATGCGATATCATTTGAGTGGTTTTTTAACGGCTCATTAATTAATGATCAATCTGAGATGCCAGAAGTAAATGCAGGGGGTGAATACATATTGATTGGATACAACGAAATAGGATGTTCTATAAGTGATACTGTTTTGGTTACTGAAGTTATGCCACCTATGCCTGATCTTGGAGACGATAAAGTTGGTTGTATTGGAAGTGAAGTAGAACTAGGGGTTGAAGGAATCGGAAATGTAATATGGACACTCAATAATGGTCCTTTTTCTACGGAAGATACAATAAGGGTGACTGAATCTGGAACTTATCGAGTGACGATTCTTGCAGCAAATGATTGTAATGGATCTGATGAAATAATTGTAACATTTGTAGATGGCCCTATGCTAACTTTAGGAAACGATGATTCATTCTGTTCTGGAGACAATTATACAATTAGTGCCATGACTGATGGTGATGATATCACATGGTTTAAAGATGGTATCGAAATCATAGGGGAGTCAGGACTTGATCTTGTAGTGACAGATTCTGGTATGTATACCGCGATAGTAGCGGGAGCAAGTGGATGTTCAGTAGAGCAAACAGTTATGGTTACTGAGAATGTTGTACCAATTGTTGAATTCACAGAGAATGAAACAATATGTGAGGGTGAAACGGCAATGCTCAATGGTCCTGATGATGCTGAAACTTACCAATGGATATTTGACGGTGCAGTTATATCTGATCAACAATCAATTTCTGTTACCGTCGGTGGGGAGTACACTTTAATGGTTACAAACGAATTTGACTGCAGTGCTTCGGATATGGTTGAAGTTGTAGTTAATGCTCTACCTACGTTAGATTTAGCATCATCATTTGCAATCTGTGAAGGAGAAGACGCAGTGATAATGGCAGACAGTGATGCATCATCTTTTCAATGGTTTGTAAATGGCGAAGAATTAACTGGCCAGACGGGGAATACGATAACACTTAACTCTGAATCTATGGTAGAAGTCATAGCAACAAATATTGCTGGTTGTTTATCAACGGCAAGCACAATTGTAACTACGGCAGTTTCACCTACAGTAGCTCTTGGAGATGATGTTTCACTGTGTCCTAACGAAGACTTTACCCTCAATCCAGGAATCCATGATACATATATTTGGTCAAACGGTACTGATGGGTCTACACTGACAATATCAAGTAATGTTACTGAGTTGACAACAGAAACCTATATTGTTACTGTAACGAATGCTGCAGGGTGCGCAGCTGTAGATGGAGTGCAAGTAACCCTTTTACCTATACTAATTGGAAATATCGAACAATCTGCAACTGGAGTTTGTGACGGAGAACCGGTTCAGCTGACAGCAACAGGCGGTACAACTTATACTTGGATTGATGACTCGGGAACACTGTTAAACATAGATGGCGCAAATGCAACTGCCTTTCCAAGTGAATCAACAACTTATCAAGTAATTATAGGGGATGATTGTCCTATGAACGAAGATAACCCATCTGTAGTCATAGATGTATTCGAAGCTGGAGAGGATATTGATGCAGGAGAAGATGATTGTGCAGTAAATGGAAAGACAGTAGATCTAAATGCTATGGGAGGAGTATCATATCAATGGGTAGATGATCCAACTATAGATAGTGGTGATGATACATCTAATCCAACCGTAAGTCCGACAGAAGAAACAATTTATTTCGTAGATGTAACGGATGTCAATGGCTGTGTATTTAGAGATTCTGTTACGATATGCATTTTGGATGATCCGCTCGAATTTTTCAAGTTGATCAGTATTATCACACCTAATGGAGATGGTAGTAATGATGAACTAACATTCATAGGACTTGAGTCATTTCCTGACAATACGATCACTATTTATAATAGATGGGGCTATCCTGTGTTTGAGCAAAAAGGATATCAATCTGGTGGTGAACTGTGGGATGGTGAAAACGGAGGAGACGTACTTCCAGCGGATACTTATTATTATGTGCTCAATTTCAATGGAGAAACATATAAGAGCCATATAACTATAATGAGATAAACCAATTGCGGTCTACTGGGATTATGTCCAACTAGACTAACAATAAAAGATGAAAACAATGAAAAAGTTATTATTTATATTTTCGATACTAATGTTGAGTGGAGTATCTCAACTATCAGCACAACAATTGGCTCAAAGTACATTCGTAGAAGAAGCAAAGCACTACTGGAATCCTGCGGCTACTGGGGTAGATGAAAATATGCACACAAGTCTATTCTTTAGGCAGCAATGGTTGGGTTTTGGTTCATCTGCTCCTAGAACAGGGTTTGTAAGTTTCCAATATCCGTTTGTAGATATGAATATGTCAGCGGGAGCGATTATCAATTTTGATCAGACAGGACCTGTAAGTAAAAAAGGGCTACAACTTACTTATGCATACAAATTGAAAGGGATACTCGGAGAAGATAGTCAATTGTCTCTTGGTATCAATGCTGGTTTTCAGCAATATATATTCAACCCAAGTGGTCAAATATTCAATGATGTAGATGATCAATTGTTACAAGGAAGTAGTTCTTCGGCATTGTATCCAGCAATAGGTGCGGGTATCTACTACCTGTCTAGCACAAGAGAATATGATGAAAATGTATTTTTCGTAGGTTTTGCTTTTAGAAATGCATTTACAACTGATGTTCTCATCAATGACAATAACCAAGCAAGAGAAAGGCATGTACATTTTAATATTGGAACAAGAGTGTATCAACAAGATTCATATATAGAACCAAGTATAACAGTTAACTACAGTAAGCCTGATCTCGTAGATATAAGAGCTGGATTGAGATATGAAATGCAAGATGCTTTTTGGGCAGGATTAGGTTATTCTACGACCAACGAAGTGTCATTTCAAGGAGGTGTAGTACTTCCAGAATTCGGAAATAGATATGGGGCATTAAGAATTGGAGGACTTGGGAACTTTGGTATCTCAGATAACCTTAGTGCTTTTGGGCCAGGGTTTGAGATTTTTATCGGATATGATTATAAGATTAACTAACTATTGACTAGTTGGCTGGCTAGTTGGCTGGCTAGTTGGCTGGCTTTCGCAGAAAACAGACAATTTAGACGAGTAGAATAGTGCGGCTTCGCAGAAACGCACTTGCATGCCCGAAATAGCTAAGTAGATAACCTAACCCTAATAACCCTAACCTAATCTAACCCTAATAACCCTAATAACCCTAATAAACCTAACCTAACCTAACCTAAGCTAAGCTAACCTAAGCTAACCCTAACCCTAACCCTAACCTAAGCTAACCTAACCTAACCTAACCTAACCTAACCTAAGCTAACCTAACCTAACCTAAACACAATCCTTGTACGAACGTAAAAAACGAGCCCAACTCTCCAAAGAAGACGCACTCTACCACATGCAAAAGATATGCTCTGTCGAAGATCGCTGCAGCTCAGAGATACGAACAAGACTAATAGAGCACGGAGTATATGGAGATGAGTTAGAACAAGTACTAGCGGAACTGATCGTTGATAATTTTCTCAATGAAGAGCGATATGCTAAGGCTTATGTAAGTGGGAAGTTCAAAATTAAAAGGTGGGGGAAAATCAAAATTCGCCAAGGACTGACGTTTCGAAAGATTTCAGAATACTCCATCAAAAAAGGGATGCAGGAGATCGACTACGACGATTATCTTAGCACGATAACTACTCTTTTGGAAAAAAAGAATGCAAACTTGAGAGCAAAGGATAAATGGGATAGACTTAAGAAATTGACCTCCTATGCTCAGCAGAAAGGCTACGAGTATGATATAATAAAAGAAGCCATGAGCGAAATTGAGGAATTGCATTAATTGCTCTTATTGGTGCAATTTTACTGTATAACTGTCAAATTGGTTTCTTCTTTTGAATTTTCCTTCCCCCTGCATAGGAATATCTCTCAGAATATTCGATCTTTAGAAATAATAAAGATTAGTAATATGAAAAACAGACTTGGGGCATTTCTATTCATTATGTATTTTACCGCTATTGGTAATTCGCAGAAAATTTCAGAAAGTATATTATTAGAATTTAGTGGTAACGATAAGGTAGACTGTATAATAGTCATGCAGGATCAATTGGATATGTATGGCAAAACCACAGGTATGACCAAGAACCGAAAATCGACTTTAGTATTCCAAAGTTTAAAAAACCACGCTTCAAAATCTCAAGAAGAGGTCAAAGCTTACTTGTCAATTAGTACGATAAAATATCAATCATTTCATATTTTTAATGGATTGCAAGCGTATTTGACTAAAGATCAAGCTGAATATATTGTAGCTAATTTTGAAGTGGAATCGATAGTTTACAACGAGCCAGCACAAGTTTCTGACGTATCAAAAACCAAAGAAGATGAAAGTAGAGCGGTGGCAGAATGGGGTATATTACAAATCAAAGCCGATAGTGTATGGCAATTAGGATTTGAAGGGTCTGATGTAGTAGTAGGAGGTCAAGATACTGGATATGATTTTGACAACAGTCTTATCGTAAATAAATACCGAGGGTATGAAACTGAAGGATTTGACCATAATTATAACTGGCATGATGCCATCGATACTGTAAATGTACTAAATGGGGATACGATCAATGATCCATCAGTAAATCCTTGTGGGTTTTTATCTGATGAACCGTGCGATGACCATGGACATGGTACACATACGATGGGAACTATGGTTGGCCAAGATAGCATCAATGATATAGGTGTAGCTCCAAAAGCATCATGGATTGGATGTAGAAATATGGATAGAGGCTGGGGGAAACCATCGACGTATACAGAATGTTTTGAATGGTTCCTTGCACCTACTGACCTTGAAGGGTTAAATCCTAATCCTACAAAATCACCCCACGTAATAGCCAATAGTTGGGGGTGTCCGGAACAAGAAGGATGTAATGCCAGCAACTGGATGTTTATGGAAACGGTAGTAAATAACCTTTCTGCAGCGGGCACAGTGGTAGTGGTTTCAGCGGGTAATTCAGGAAGTGGAGGATGTGGTTCTGTATCTAATCCTGCAGCAATATTTGAGAATTCATTTTCAATCGGTGCTTCTAATACAGGTGATAACAAAGCAGGGTTCAGTAGTATAGGTCCAGTAGTGGTTGATTCTTCTTTTCGGATGAAACCTGATGTAGTCGCACCGGGAGTTGGTGTAAGATCAATCTATCTCAATGAAGAATTCAGAACATGGAACGGTACAAGTATGGCTGGACCGCATGTCGCTGGTGCAGTAGCTCTGATAATAAATGCAAATCCAAACCTTGCAGGTCAAGTTGATGTAATAAAAGATATACTGCGATCAACTGCAGTTCCACTAATTGACAGTACCGAGTGTTTTATGAAGGATGCACTAGAAGTGCCAAATTTCTACTATGGACATGGACGGATTGATGTGCTCGCGGCTGTGAAAGTAGCTATTGATATGATATCTGATGTGTCTTCTGTATCTTTTAATAATGAGGTGAGAGTTTATCCGAACCCTAATACGGGTTCATTTAATATTGAATCCGAGAAAGGAGAAGAAATAGATCAAATAGTGATCATGGATATGACTGGTCGAGTTATTGAATATTCTAAGTCTGAGCTTGCTAATGGATCGGTACAAATTTCTAGTTTGGCAGCAGGATTATATATATATTCAGTGAAGATGGGCAATTCAATTGTTTCTGGGAAAGTTGTGGTTACGGAATAATGTTTCTTAAATATATAGGTCTACATCAAAGCGGCTGTCAATTTTGTTTCGACAAATGTATTAAAATTGACTGCATTTGGTGAAACATAGTGCATGGAAGTAGTAGGCAGGGACGATGCAATAGAGGGATTAATTAAACGATTAAGGTCTTCAAAGCCAGAATTTGTGACAGTTATTGGTCGTCGTAGAAATGGAAAGACTTTTCTAGCGAAGCAAGTATTAAAGGATCATATAGCTTTCCAATTTACAGGATTATATAAGAGTAATTTGAACAGACATATGGAGAGATTCGCAGCTTCTCTATCTAGGAAGATGGATTTACCGCAAACACTACAAGTCCCTAAAAGCTGGTTCGAGGCATTTGATATATTGAGAGTATATCTGGATGGTATCAAAGGGAAGAAAAAGAAAGTAATATTTCTAGATGAGTTGCCATGGATGTCTACTAATAGATCTAGATTTCTGACAGCATTTGCGGATTTCTGGAATGACTATGCAGCCGACAAATAAGATATTATGCTTGTGGTCAGTGGTTCTTCTGCATCATGGATGATCAATAAGATTCTAAAAAAACAAAGAAGGTTTACATGATCGGATTACAGATCGAATATTTCTTGATCCATTCACGCTATCTGAAACCAAGGAATTTTTGAAAATCAAGAATATAAATGTTTCTGATATCGAAATTGTGAAACTGTATATGGGCATAGGTGGTGTGCCTTTTTATCTTGAGCAGATGGAGAAGGGAGAAGCGTGGAGCAGACCATAGATAGGGTTTGCTTCAGGAGAGGTGTCTTGTTGCGGATGGAATATCAAGAACTGCTGGCTTCTTTATTCAATAATTCTGATAACCATCAAGAAGTAGTAGAAGCACTGGCAAAACACACGGAAGGCCTGTATCGTAATGATCTCCTATATAAGTTCAATCTTAAAGGTGGAGGGGGCATTACTACAATTTTCGAAAAACTGGAATCCTCGGGATTTATAGCAAGGACCATTCCATATGGAAATGCTAAAAAAGATCTACTGTTTAAGATTAAGGATCAGTATATGGTATTTTATCTTAGGTGCATCAAAGACTCTAAACCTCAACAGCGGAGCATGTGGTCTAGGATAGCCGGTACGCCAAGTTATCAAAGTTGGTCGGGGTTGACATTCGAAAATATATGCAGAGGGCATATAGAGCGGATCAAATTAGCACTCAATTTGTCAGCAATCATTACAAATGCAGGAGCTTGGCAGTCAAGAGGAGATCAGGTTATGACAGGAGCCCAAGTTGACCTTCTCATAGATAGAGATGATAATGTGATCAATCTTTGTGAGATTAAATTTTCAACGACACCCTTCACAATCACTAATGATTATGCCAATAAACTAAGGCTGAAAGTGGCATCGTTTAACCACCATACAAAAAATAGGAAAGCTATATTTCTCACATTAATCACCACCTTTGGTCTCACTGAGAATATCCATAGTAAGGAACTAATACAAAATGTGATAACTCTCAAAGATTTGTTTAAAAAAATAAGAAAGTGATAATGAGGTATATAATTATCTGTTTATTAAGCTATTTCACCAGACAATAATTCTAAGTCTCTGACTAGCAACCTCTTTCTGTTAAATGTAAGGAGGTTTGCTGCTCTCAATTCGTTGAGTACTGTTGTTACTGTTTGTCTTGATGTAGCAGTAAGGTTAGCTATTTCTTGATGGGTGATGAATTTTCTAACTACCCATTCGTAACCGACTCTTTGTCCATTCTTTTTTACAAGGTCTACTAAGTATTCTACGATTCGGCTTCTGCTATCTTTGAAAACCAGTGACTCTAACCTTGATTCCATTTCTAGAACACGACTGCCCATAATCTTCATGAAAAATAAACTCAGACCATTATGATCTCTCATCATAGTTTTCATTTCATCGGTAGTAAGTACGCATGCTTGACAATCCTCCATAGCATAAGCGAAATCTCTTCTTTTGTCTTCACCGATCATGGATAGTTCTCCGAATACTTCTCCTTTGTTGAGAATGGCTTTAGTTATTTCCTTACCGTTATCCCCGTAGGTGCCGATTTTTACTCTGCCTTCATTTAAGAAGAATACTTTATCACTACTTTGATCAGGCATGTAGATATAGTCTCCTTTTTTATAATTTTTTTGAGAATGCGCTGCTTTATTATGAGTTCCCAATTTTTGGGGACAGAATATTCCCGTAACGTCTATATTTTCTAGATACCAAAGTGATTGATCCTTCATATGCTTAATGTTTAAAAGACTCGTTTGTTTTGAGGCGAAAAATTACATAAACTTCCACAGAGATTTACGATAATTTACGAAAGGCTTCTATATTCTAACAGTATTGATGACATTTAGACTGTTTTAATAGAGATTTTATGTTTTATTTAATAAGTTTTACATAAATCTGCCATCATCTAAAATGAAAAGTAGGCATATAGGTTGCGGATGGATAAACGGAGAGCACTTCCAAATTGTTTCAAGATTTATTGTTATTTCAAAATGCTCGAAATAATTAAGGTTCAAATTATTAGATTTGTAATATGTTAAACAAGATTTTCGACTTTGAATTATTCCCATTAGGTAATTTACAATTTACGGTAGGGCAGTTAATAGCACTCTTATTTTTGATTGTTACTGCCAGTGTTTTATGGAGGCTAACAAAAGCAAAATGGAGAATTGCCTTTTTTACAAAAAATGAAGTAGATCCAGATAACAGGAGAAGGTTCGAGCGTCATCTTAGACAACTGATCATTCTAGTTGCTATTTTCTTAAGTATTCGGATTCTAGGGCTCGATTTTGAATTGTATAATTCTGGAGCGGCAGATTCAGACAGTAGCATTATATTAAGATACAGCATTGTTATTATTGCATTGATCATTCTTGTACTAGCATGGTTGACCGAGTGGGTGTTTTCTAACATACTGATACACAAATACGAGAGAGACAGAAGAGAAGATATAAGCCAAAATCTAACAGATACTTACGAAGAAGTAAGAACCAAAATAATTAGACTGGTTCAGTATATAGTTATCGTGCTTGCTGCCATGGCTATTATAAATAATTTTGGTTTGGATTATGGGTTCTTTAATTATGATGATAAGGCGAAAGAGACCACCTCTATGACACCCAATAAGATCTTAATTATTGTATTAATATTTTTATTGGCACGTATGCTGAGTTGGATATTAACCCAAGTCGCCCTATATAGTATTTTCAAGAAAAGAGAAATAGATCAAGGGACGAGATTTGCGATCAACCAATTGTTACAGTATGTAATATATGTTATCGCTTTTTATCTAGCTCTGAAGAGCCTTGATATAGATATGACACTTATACTTGGTGCTTCCGCGGCATTATTAGTAGGTGTTGGTCTTGGTTTGCAACAAACTTTTAATGATTTCTTCTCTGGACTTGTTTTACTCTTTGAACGATCAGTATCTGTAGGTGATGTTATGCAAGTCGGTGAACAAATCGGAGCGGTCAAGAAAATAGGTCTTAGATCATCTATCATTGAGACTATTGAGAATGTGTCGATCATAGTTCCTAATTCGAAACTTGTAAATGATAGCGTAAAGAATTGGTCTCACTTTGAAGATCATGCAAGATTTGAAGTGAAAGTCGGAGTAGCCTATGGTAGCGAAACTGCCTTGGTCAAAAAGCTATTACTCGAAGCCGTAAAAGACCACCATTTAGTATTGGACTACCCAGTTCCATTTGTAAGATTTGTTGACTTTGCTGATAGTTCCTTAGCCTTTTCCGTCCTATTTTATACGAATCGATTTTTTATAGTTGAAGAAATAAAAAGTGATATTAGATTCAAAATTGATAAGGCATTCAGAGATAATAACGTAATGATTCCATTTCCACAGAGAGATGTTTGGATGAGGGGTGGGGGAGAATAGAGGATATTAGAGAAAATAGAAACATGATAAACCAAATAAAAGAACAATTAGTAAAACTCGAAAAGGATAGAAATATCAAAATACTGTTAGCGGTAGAAAGTGGTAGTAGAGCCTGGGGGATTCCGTCGCCTGACAGTGACTATGATGTTCGTATGATTTATATCCATACCACGGACTGGTATCTTAGTATTGGCGAAAGAAAGGACAGTATTGACTTTTTTGAAGGTGAATTGCTAGATATTAGTGGGTGGGATATTCGGAAGGCTTTCAAGTTGGTGCGAAAATCAAATGCTACACCAATGGAATGGTGTAGGTCGCCGATTATATATCATGAGGAGGAAGGATTTGTAAGTGAACTAAAACAGCTTACTTCCTCTTATTTTGTACCAAAACATACAATCAATCATTATTGGGGGATTGCCAAGAATAGTTTTCATTCTAATTATAAAGACAATAAAATTATACTCAAAAAACTGTTTTATGTACTACGTCCTTTATTAGCGGCAAAGTGGATTATTAAGTATAATGAAATTCCGCCAATCACTCTAGATGAACTTATCGTCTTGGTAGACGATAAAATTGTTAAAGAAAAAATAGAGAACTTGATTTCATTTAAAGAAACAGCGAAGGAAAGATATACATATGTTGTGGAGGATGATATTCTGAAATATGTAGAAAGTCTTTTTGATGAGATAAAGAATGTGAATTTTCCAGATAGTGAGATGTTAATGGATGATGAATTGAATATTAAATTCAGAGAATTACTAAAACGATACGAAAATGACCATATCTGAGTTAAAAGAAAGGGATCTTATTTTATATGAGTGCATTTCTGGAAGTAGGGCCTATGGACTTGAGTTACCGACTTCTGATACGGATATTAAAGGTGTTTTTTATCTTCCAAAAGATGACTTTTATACATCTAAATATATCTCCCAGATTGCAAATGAAACTAATGATATAGTATACTATGAAATTGGTAGATTGATTGAACTTCTTGGAAAAAATAATCCTAATATTTTAGAGCTATTAGCTACTCCAGAAGATAAGATATTAGTCTGTCATCCTATCTTCGAAAAGATTAGATCAACTGGGTTTTTATCGAAATTGTGCTATCATACTTTTGGAGGATATGCATTCCAGCAAGTAAAAAAAGCTAGAGGGCTTAATAAGAAAATTGTAAATCCTGTTGAAAAGGAAAAGAAAACTGTTTTGGATTTTTGTCACGTTACTTATAGACAAGGATCAATGCCTGTTTCTATCTGGTTATCTGAAAAGAATATTGACCAATCTGAAATAGGACTTATGAGAGTGCCACACTTTAAGGATGTGTACGGTATGTATAGAGGGGGTGGAGTTGAAAACCAATATAAGGGCATAATTAGAAAAAATAATACGACAAGTGTTCTTATTAGTCCAATTGAAAAGAACGCAGAACCTATTAATTTTCTTTGTTTTAATGAAGATGGGTATATCAAGTATTGTAAAGATTATACTGAATATTGGAAGTGGGTAGAAGAAAGAAATGAGGAGAGATATCAAAATAATATAAGCCACAGTAAAAACTATGATTCCAAAAATCTGATGCATACTTTCCGTTTATTGGATATGGCTTATGAGATTCTAAATGAAGGTAAAATAATAGTAAAGAGACCTAATAGAGAAGAGTTACTTAGAATCAGATCAGGCCATTATGAATATGACGAACTAATTGACTTGGCAAATAAGAAAATGGAACTAGTGAAATTGGCTTTTGAAAATAGCAAATTACCAGATGTACCAAATATATCTAAGATAAATGAATTATTACTAGATGTAAGAAAGGAGCTATATGAAAAAAATAAAAGTATTAATATTTGAATTTGAATTTGAAAAATGCGAGCCTACTTTGTAAGCTCGCATTTTAGGTTTTGGACATAGCGTAAATATCCATATATCTGGATAATGATCCTCTCCCGTATTCCATCCTGAAGAGACAAGGAGGTTTAACTCAGGGAGTATTTTTTAATCTAGATTTCCATTGTTTAATCAGAGATTGGTGAATGCGAATTTTCTTAATTATCCTTCGGGTCCACATCGCTACCTTTTACATCACCTATAGCATCATTCAGATCATCTGTTGCTTTTTTGAGATCATCTACTTGGTCCGGTTTTGACTTCTTAGGTGCAGCTTTCTTTTCTACAGGGGGTCTATCTTTACTTTCAGATTTTTGCTCTGCGAAGGTGAACCCTTTTGCATTGGTGTTGACGAAGATCGTTTCACCAGCTACGAATCTACCTGATAGCACTTCTTTAGCCAGTTGATTCACGATTTCTTTTTCTATCACTCTTTTTAGAGGTCTAGCTCCAAATTGTGGGTCGTATCCAAGATCTGTCAATAGATCCATAGCTGATTCGCTGAGTTCTATTTTGAGTTCTTGTTTTGCTAGATTTTTGTGCACTTTTTTGAGCATGAAACCTGCTATTTTCTTGATCTCTGTTTTTGTCAATGGAAGAAACATAATCTTCTCATCGATACGATTTAGAAATTCTGGCCTTAGGTTTTCTTTCAATGCCTCGAATACTTCCAGTTTCGTCGTATCAATAATTTCAGCCTTATGTTTATCTCCAAGAGCATCTAGATCTTCAAAATTTTCTAAGATTATATCTGACCCCATGTTGGATGTCATGATGATGATTGTGTTTTTGAAGTTAGCCACCCGACCTTTATTATCTGTCAGTCTACCATCATCCAATACTTGGAGTAGGATATTAAACGTATCGGGGTGAGCCTTCTCTATCTCATCTAATAGAACTATAGAATAAGGTTTTCTTCTTACAGCTTCAGTTAATTGACCACCTTCATCATATCCTACATATCCGGGAGGCGCTCCTACCAATCGACTTACTGAATGCTTCTCTTGGAATTCACTCATATCTATCCTCGTGATCGCATTCTCATCATCGAAGAGCACTTCGGCGAGAGACTTTGCTAACTCCGTTTTACCCACACCAGTTGGTCCTAAGAAAATAAATGAACCAATCGGTTTCTTAGGATCAGAAAGTCCCGACCTACTTCTACGCACTGCATCAGATACTGCTACTACGGCCTCCATTTGACCTACGAGTCTTTGACCGATTTCAGCTTCGAGATTAAGCATCCTTTCTTTCTCCTTGGTGAGCATTTTACTCACTGGGATTCCTGTCCATTTAGCTACGACCTCAGCAATATCATTCGCTGTTACTTCCTCATTGGTAAACCGACTATCATCTGGAAGGTCATCTAGCTTTTCTTCCGCTACTTTAAGTTTAACTTCAAGCTCCTTCATCTTACCATATCTTATGGTCGCTACCAATTCAAAGTTACTTTCTCTTTCCGCTACTTCTGCATCATGTTCTAATTCTTCGATCTGTTTTTTAATGTTCTGAATTGTATCGACTATTTCTTTTTCACCCATCCAAGCTGCTCTAGTACTGGTGAGTTTTTCTTGAGCATTTGCTATGGTTTCGGATATAGCCTTGAGCTTCTTCTCGTCCCCCTCTCGTTTGATGTATTCACGTTCGATTTCTAGCTGGCGTACTTTTCTATCTAGTTCGTCTACTTCTCCGGGGACGGAGTCTAACTCTAGTCTCAGTTTTGCTGCAGCCTCATCAATAAGGTCGATTGCTTTATCTGGGAGTTGTCTTTCTGAGATATATCTATTGGATAATTCTGCAGCGGCAATAAGTGCTTCATCTAAGATTTCCATCTTATGGTACATTTCATACTTCTCCTGCACTCCTCTAAGTATAGAGATCGTTTCTTCTACAGTCGGTTCATCAATCACTACTGTTTGGAATCTTCTTACGAGTGCTTTATCTTTTTCGAAATACTTCTGGTACTCATCCAAAGTAGTAGCGCCTATAGTTCTCAATTCTCCTCGTGCCAATGCTGGCTTTAAGATATTTGCTGCATCCATAGCACCATTTCCCCCTCCAGCACCAATCAAAGTATGTATCTCATCAATAAATAGAATCACTTCACCATTTGATGCCGCTACTTCTTTTACCACTGCCTTCAGTCTCTCTTCGAATTCACCTTTGTACTTTGCGCCAGCTACTAACGATGCAAGATCTAGTACATATATCTGCTTTGATGCTAAATTTTCTGGGATATCTTGCTTTACAATTCTCCAAGCTATTCCTTCTACTATCGCAGTTTTGCCGACACCAGCTTCACCGATTATGAGAGGATTATTTTTCTTTCTTCTTGAAAGGATGTGAAGAATTCTTCTTATCTCTTCATCTCTGCCGATGATGGGATCTAGTTTTCCTGATTCGGCTCTTTCATTAAGATTTACAGCAAATTTTGCAAGAGCTCCAAATTCATCTTCAGCGGATTGCTCAGTAACTTTTCTTCCTTTTCTAAGTTCTAAGATGGCAGCCTTGAGTAATTGTTCTGTAGCACCGAGATCTTTTAATATTTGAGATGCCTTGTCTTTTCCTGTGATAATACCCATCAACATGAGCTCTAGAGAGATAAACTCATCTTCGAACTCTTTGAGCATTTTTTTTGCTCGTGCTAGTGATTGATTCGCATCATTAGTCAGGTATTGTTTGTCTATGTTAGAAACTTTCGGATATGTTTCGATCGCTTTATTGAGGTCTCTTTTCAGGATTGCTAGATTGATATCTACTTTATTGAATATGAATTCTACCAACTTTGGATCAGTCTCTATTATCCCTTTGATGAGGTGCACTGTATCTACACCTTGCTGCTCTAGTTTCCCAGCAAGTTGTTGAGACTTCAAGATTGCTTCTTGTGCCTTTATTGTAAAATTATCGTACGTCATATGTTTTATTTTAATGTATCAATTGAATTAATTCAATTGATGTATTTTCAATGTTTAGATTGTCTTTGTTTAAGTATTTGATAATACTTCATTGAGAATTTACTATTTCATCAAAAAAATATTTTGGCAGACAACCTAAAAGTAAATATTCTATTGTAATTATATACAAATAACCGACCAACTGATCATTTTTGAATATTTGACAGACTTTTTGTTTTGATTTGCCTAATTGGCACATTATACCATTTTTGTTTGGATATGTTGCTTTGTATTCGTAGAGAATTAGTTTGATATCAAGGGGGGAGATTCAGCCTTCGTCGCAGCTAAGGCGATTATTTCTAACAATGGAATTAGGATAATTATCGTAAATGTATGTGACAATTGTTCATCTGCCTTCTGCAAGAAACAGCGAATTTCAAGTAGGAATAGTATAATATCACGTTTATTTCAATAATGAAATAGAAGTAAAACAATGCCAATTACTGTTATAGGTCACAAATGTTACATTTATTTTCTTCAAAAGCTATTTCATATTGCCATCTCTGATTTACGATATTTTCAATAGTAATTGGAATATTTCATTTTATTTTGGATCTAATTCTTGGTGCTTTACCTTTATGTTCTTATTAATTATATTTTTGTTACTTAAATCAGAAATCCTTAAATACAGGGTTTTAATTAGAATACGAGAATATTCAAAAAAATGGCAAACTAGGTGATTGGTATTTTTAAAAATAACTTATTTATTAACAGCTTACTGCTGTTGCCTTATATTATTATATTAAGAGTAAAATCCTTGATGTCTCCTGTAGGCTATTCAGTGAATGAGGAAGACCCCTTTTTAGTAAAAAGCCTATTTGATTGGGTTTCTTCGCCGTTGTATCAGAGTATTCTAGCGATATTATTGATTTATGTTCAAGCTGTATATATCAATAGATTGGTGATAAAACATAGACTCGCGCCACAAATAACATTGTTACCAGGTTTGGTTTATGTCGTTTTAATAAGCTTGATGCCCGAATTTACCCCACTTTCTCCTCATTTGATAGCTAATTCTATCATTCTCATTGTTATTGGACAACTATTTAAGATATATAAGTCTCCAAAAGTAGCTGATAATATATTTAATGTTGGATTTATGATTGGTATTGCTTGCTTATTTGTACCCAATTATGTCTACCTCGTCATCATTGGGTTATTCAGTATATTTATTTTGAGATCTGTCAAGCAAAAAGAACTGGTTCAATTATTTTCAGGTCTATTTACTTTAGTTTTTCTAGTGTTTGGTGGAATGTACTTATATGATGTACCAATATTGAATGAAACTTCGAAAATGAATTTTTCACCCCATCTTTCCATCTTTTCAATCAGGGGAGCTGAGATTTATAAGTTTGCGAGCTGGGTACTATTAGCTGTTTTTACAATTGTTAATTATAATACCTACACACTCAAAAAAAGTATTCAAGCTAAAAAGAAAATAGATATCCTTTTTTTGTTTCTGTTTGGGGCAGGAGTATTATTGTTTTTAGTGAGCGAGGTAGTCGCGTTTGATGCACTGTTGATGTGCGTACCACTTGCCTTTTTCTTAAATGTCCATCTAATAAAAATTAAGAATCCACTTACTCAAGAGTTGATTCATGTAGTATTTTTGATATTATTGTTCTCTTTGAATTTTGGATTGGTATAGAGAATGAAGTGATCTAAGAAATCCGAATCATACCGTCCGCTAGCTAGCGGATTGAATTATTGGTAAGCCCCTTCTCTACGACAAGCTCAGGGTAGGCTGTTTTATAATAGCTACATTTAGATTCTTGCGGATTCTCAACACCTAAAAATACAAAAATAGCTGTAGTTTATTGACTTCAATGCCCCGCTGTGAAGACGGGATTTGCGACTTGCAGTGAAAACGGAAGAGTCAGTTCTTAAATTATTTAAATACTAAGATTCGCTAATCTTATTCCCAGACCTTTTCGATCTCATTTGATTGTACCCACTTACTCCAATTCTTATTGTAGGTATGAATTGTATTGGTTTTCTTATTTTCTGAATCGTAGATAGGGTGATGTTGATTTACCCATTCGAAAATGGAACCAAAAAGATTCTGCACATTTTGAAAACCAGCATTTTTTAATTTTTCGCCTATTTTTTCGCTTCTATATCCTATGGAACAATATATAATAAGAGACTCTGATTTGTCTAGATGGGCTACACTTTTAATATTAAAATCATCAAATCCAACATAGACAGCATCTGCTATATGAGATATATCATATTCTGATTTCTCTCTGGCGTCCAAAAATGTATAGGTAGCTTTCTTTTCGTAAGCTTCTGAGATAGAAATAATAGGCACATCAAAAGATAGATAAGAGGTTACTTCTTGTTGAAACTCATGATTTATGCATAATACTTGGTTTTGCTGACTAGAGAGGTTAGCAATCAATATGAAACTTAAAGCAATTATTTTACACCAATTTTTGAGGGCCATTTCCTACTTTATCTTTTATCACTCTACCATTAGCGGTAAATGGTAATAATATTTGATTTACAAATTCTTCAGCTTCGACGCTTACATGATCAGGATATAGCAAATGTATATTTGGTCCCGCATCCAATGTGAAATATATAGGCGTTCCTGTTCTTTGTCGGAATGCTCGAATCTCTCTTATCATATCAAGCGTGCCAGGCTCCAACAATACATAAGAAGGATCAGAACACATCATCAATGCATGTAAGGTCATAGCTTCATCTTCAGCCAGTTTACCAAATGCTTCCACATCTCCAGTTTTTAATATCTCTTTTAACTGAGTAATTCTATCATTCGCTTGTTGATATCTGGCTTCAGAATATACATTTCCATTCATCAAAGCATGACCTGCAGTTGATGATACAGATTTTTCAGCGGCACTTACGATTAGTATATCATCGTGAAATGATTTGAACACATCATGCACTTCATCAATATCGACTGCAAATAAATCAGATGAGCCGTTGACTTTATCATGCACGCCCCATGCTCCTAAAAGAGGAATAACCGACCGACTGGCACTTCCACTACCAAGTCTAGCTAAGTAAGATGCTTTTTTTAGGTCTATTTGCGAGTTTCCATTTCCTGAGATATTTTGATCTATCTCACAAATACACATCGCTATAGCAGCCATTGCCGAAGCGGATGAAGCTATTCCAGAAGAATGTGGGAATGAATTGCTACTGCTTATATCCAAGTGAAGCCTATTCAGTACAGGATAGAACTCTACCACACTATCTAAGAAATTTATAATTTTTTCTTCGAATGCATTATTTAGTTTTCCTTCGAATAGAAACGAGAGACTGAGCTTGCCTTTATTATTTTCAGAATACGAAATAAAAGTATCCGTATGAGCATTTGTTAGTGTAAATGAAAGAGAAGCATTTTTCGGCAATTGCCTCCCATGTTTACCCCAGTATTTAACAATAGCTATATTTGATGGACATTTCCAGCCCACTTTTCCCTCCTTAATAACGGAAGTAGATTTATTATATATTTCGAATGGATAAGACATGGTTGTTATATTTTACAATCGCAAATGTAACTTTGATAATTGATTTACATAGCCAAATGTTGCGTCACAATAAATTAATTATCTCTCACCTCATCAATTCTTACATACTTCATGTCTGTGCCATTTTCTATTCTATAAGAAAGATCGAAGTCTTGCAGAACGGCATCTAATATTTCATATTTACCCTCTTGATATCCTTCTTTGAGATCGTAGCTGTACAATTTACTGAATTGATTCCAGTAGAAAGCGGTGAATCGACCTTTTACTTGTTTCATTAAATTGTACATGGACTCATCCGTTTCTTTTTCGATCATTTTGATCAATATTTTTCCTTGCAGTTTGGTGAGTTTGCTTAGAGGCTGTTCAAATTCGGCTTTTAATTCTTTCTCTAATTCTCTGATTCTTTTCTTACGTTTTCTTTTGCTTAGATGTTGAGATGCATATTCTACTTCACGGAATATTCTGATCCCCTCCTTTGCATAAGGAAATACTTTAGCAGCATACCTTCGGAATTTTTGGTACTTTTTATAATCCGCATCAGTTTCAAATTTTCTAAAGGAAGTAATACTAACATCATCCAAATCTGCCAATATCAAAGTGTCGCCGTCACTAATAATAGCGGAATAAATTTTACCCTTTAAGTTGAGTTTTGTAAATATTGGTTCAACAGATTCTGGGAGATTTTCTCCTGTACTTGTTGTATCGCGTAATACAAGAAGGGTATCCTGAGCATAGCCAGAAATGCTAAAAAGGAGTGTGATCATTATTATAAATGTATTCTTCATATGTCTTTTATTTAACGTGAATAATCTATAAATCATTCAATTATTAGACGGCTATCTATTGATCAAGTTACCGTTTAATTTGTTGTCATAATCTTAAAGTTTGCTAATATGCGACTCAAATTGAATGAGAAACCGTCTCTAAACCATTATTATCTAACTAAATTTGTTCCTTAAATAAGAAAGTGCTAAATAAGGCATCTTATTTGATAGATTGGAGGAAGACACCCTTAATAATATTGATGAAGTATTCGATTTTTTACATTTTGTTTATTATAAACAGTTCTGTAGCACAGCATAGTGTATATAAGATGCCGTATCCCGTAAATACGGATGTATATGATGAAATATGCCCAATATTATCTTTTGATGAAGACGAATTATATTTTACTAGAGTAGGGAGTCCTGATTTTGATAAGACGATTATAGAGCATGGAGAAAATCTCTATGAAACACTACCCTTTGAAAAGTACCAGTCAAAATTACAGCACATTTATAGAATGATAACGAAGCAGCATGATGTTGATCCTGTTACTTCTTCATTCAATCAAGATGTGTGGTATTCTCATTTTTATGAAGGTGAGATATATAACTTGTTTCATCCTTCTCATCCCTTGAATAATGCGCTGCCTAATAGTATATGTTCTCATTATGGCAAAGATGGATCTTATGTTGTGGTCAATCAGTTCGGAGAAGAAGGTGGCGTGTCCGCTGGTTTTTCTGTTGTAAATAAGAAGACTGATACTGAGTTTTCGTTTCCGGTACCCATTATGATCCAAGATTTTAATAAGACAGGGTCCGAGGTAAATGTTAGTATGAGTATAGATAAGGAGTATATGATACTAGCTATGAAAGGCAGCAATACTAGAGGGGATAAAGACTTGTATCTTTCTATAAAAGGATATAAAGGAGTATATAGTACCCCAGTTCATTTGGGAGATATATTGAATTCAAAATATCGTGAAGCTACACCATTCTTCTCTCAAGATAAGAAGAAGCTCTACTTTGCAAGTAATCGACCTGGAGGGTTTGGGGGTACAGATATATATGTAAGTGACCGATTGGATTATTCTTTTAAGAAGTGGTCTGATCCAAAATTACTCGGGAGGCCTATTAATTCGGAGTTTAATGATTCTCACCCCTATGTACAAGTTGATGAAAATTCGATTCTCTTTACATCAAATCGTGAAGGGACAAGTGATATTTTCTACGGAAAGCTTAACAGAGATAAAGATCTTCTCTTTAGCATCAATATAAATGTATTCATAGTTAAAGGAGAAGAAAGAGAGAGGGCAAACGCACAGTTATATTGGGGAGAAGCATATAGTGACGAATGGAAAGATTTTTTTCGTGCTAGAGATGGTAAGTATACCTATACTTTTGAGAAAAATATTCCTATGCAATTCAAAGCTGAAAATAGAGGATACATAAGTGATGTGGTCATGCTAGACCCTCAAGAGCTTCAAGAGGCAGGAATAAGAGAACTGGACCTTGAACTGGTCATAGAAAAGGGTGAAAATAGAAAGCCAATATTTAAAAGACCTATCTATAAAGAGGATAGTAAAATTGCTGAAGTAGAACCCACGAAAGAAGATAATCTAAAATTGGAAGATGATTTGATGCCACTAGAAGCGAAAAGTACCATAGTGTTAAAGAATATATTATTTGAAATGGGTAAGCCAGATGTACTTCCTGTTTCATTTCCTTCATTACTTAAGTTAAGTAAAACCCTAGCAAGAAGACCTGACGTCGTAATCCAAGTCGAAGGACATACTGATAATAATGGTGATAGTAAATCATTATTAGATTTGTCAATGGCTAGAGCAAATGCAATTAGAGACTTCCTCTTATTGAACGGCGCCAAATCCAAGCAAGTGAAAGCAAAAGGTTTTGGAGCAACGAGACCTATTACAAAAAACAGAAATGAGGAAGAACTAAGCAAAAATCGTAGAGTAGAGATAAGAGTGTTAAGACAAGGGAAGTAATTATTAAATTAAGACCTGTTGCTTGTTATAAAAATCAAAAACAGCTCTTTAAAATTGGTTTTGTAATAAATACTCCTTTCTTTCGACCTCTTAATGTAAAGTCATGCTTGATAGGAAGTAAATTGGTATGCTCAGAAAATGATGATATATGTATAATAAGAAAGAAGTTGAGGTAATAGAACTAGAGATTCCATTCAATGTAGGAGAATGGAAAACCTTTCATACGGGAATATACAAGGGAGATAACGAAGATATAGGTGTTGCGCTTCAACATACTATAGAACGCATGGTTCGTCTCATGCCAAACATTAAGAAATCCTCCAAAATATTAGTTTTAGGCGGAGCGAATAGTTACCCTGCAGTATTCCTTGCCACTAGATATGGAAGTAAGACGGACTGTATAGCTCAGTCAGACGAAGCTGCAAAAACGATAGAAAAATATGCAAAGTCTCACGGGAAGGATGATACAATCACAGTGCATGTTCAGCCATTTTCTAAGACAATGTTTAGCGATGGTAATTTCGATATCATATGGTCTATGGACGGCGTACATACCACTGAAAACAAGCGTACGATGATACGTGAAGCAGCTAGACTGCTTGTTCCAGAAGGTCGATTTATCTTTTGTGACTATATGAAAAAAGGAAGCGGCGACTCAGAAGATACAGATGAATATATGACGAGTAAAGGCTATCTCAAATTAGCTGATAAAGCGGACTTAGAGAGAGTATACTTAAGAGAAATGGCAGGTGATGCATCAAGACATCACGGAATTCTTCTCGAACACATCGATAAAAACAAAGCAAAACTCGCCAAAAAAGTAGGAGCTAAAAAGCTGGATACTATAATAGCGGATATAACAGATCGTAAGTCAAGACTTGATGACGGTGAGTTGGACTGGGGATTCTTACAGTTTCAGAAGAGGAATGTGTAAGAATAATAAATGCCTTAAATTAATTGTGCAGGATTAGAAAATGGCATGAGACAATGTAAATTCTAAACTGCCATTTAGACTTGGCTGAAAATCACCGACTTGAAAGTTTTGATCAGAATAGAATAGGTCTCCAGAAATAACCAACTGTGTAGATGGTGTGATATGTAGTAATTATACAAGCTATTTAAGAAAATTGTCAACCTTGCTGATGAAAAATATGTAGATTGATTTTCCCTAAAAGATGCGTCCATATAGATTCTAGAACTTAAGTTAAAACGTAGATTATTCCTTCGATTGGGTAGATAAGCATAGCCATAACTAAATTTTAATCCAGCTGATGCTCTTTTTGAGATAGAATTTTCAAACTGAGGATCAATGACATACCGATAAGAGTTAATATATCTTAAATAAGCTTCATAAGATACTGTTTGCATCCATTTTACATCTATATTTTTATATGATGTGTGCGTTATTCTTCCATCAGAACTTATGAAGAGTGATTTGTTATATTGTGAGGAATTAATTGAATTATCATATCGAGCTTGGGGTTCTAATGAAAATTCAAGCCTAGACCCACTATTCCTGGTAGCTATTTGATCATATTCGAATACATCTTCTATTATCAATATTGCTGTAGTAGAAAGGTTATCTAGAAGTTTATTGTCAATTAAATATTCTATGATGATTTCTAAAATAGCAATATCTCTAAGTCTTAAATCTAATATTCGTGATGTCCTAACTGTTCCGATTTTATTGGCAAAATCAGTTATTTCTTCACTGGAAGGAATTCTTAATAAGTGACTCCTGTTTTCTAATGCTTACAATATTTGTACTGCTGACCATGCATGATTTACATATTCTATTCTTCCAAAACCAAATCCAAAATCACCTACGATCTCAGCTTCTTGAACATCTTGTTTAACCCCGGAATTTTGGTTTTTTAGTCTATTATAGCTTACACTTACATCATAGCCTGTTTTAAGATATCTATTTTGTGTATACTTTCGCTTGGTGAAGTCTCGACGACCCTCAATATAATACCCTTCAGTAAATATTATGTTGGCTGTTTGCCTTAATGTGAATTGCTCATCCTGGCTATTTATAATTTTTCTGTGTAATATGCCAGCATTGAAATTTACTAGAAAATTTGCGTCTTGACCAATAACATTGACTTTGTCATTACCTGAAAAACTACCTGCAGGAGTAAGGATTAGCTCACTCCGCTTAAAAACGACTTGTTTTTAACTATCCAAATCATAGATAATCTCCCGCTGGGAAAAAATAGAAGCACTCAGTATAAGAAATAAAATTGTAATTGGATATTTCATTTTCATTGGGTTTGTATAATGATTCTATCTTGTTTTTATAACTAAGTAGCTGATAGAACTGCTGCGTTAATTTGTAATTTTTGTGTTTACCTTAACACTGTTATGCTTTTTATTAATTCTTCATTAGTACCGTTAATATAGATAAGGTTGAGATAATAAGTATAGACCCCATTAGGTAATATTTCATTATCAGAATAACCATCCCAAATGCTTTCGCCATTTGCAATGGGTACATTTTTAATGTTGTGTACAAGCCCGCCCCATCTATCATAAACACTAAATTGTTCGATGCTAGAGACACTTCTAGCGAAATAATTAAAGGTCATGAAATCATTGATCCCATCATTATTAGGGGAGAATATATTCGGCAGATGTACTAAGTTCTCTTCAATAACAGTTAAAAAAAATGAATCAGTATCTATACAGTTATTATCGCCTGAAACAGATGCTACTACATAACTACTAGAGAAAGGAAGTAAGGTAACTGAAGCACAATCATCACAATCAATCTCTCCATTTACGGTCCAATTGGTATTAGAAAATAATTGAGAATATTCTGGTGAAATGATGATGTTCTGTCCTAATCGTAAAGTGGTATCAGTACCCAATTCAACAATAACTTCATCAGGTTGATTTAAGGTAATAGCTAGGCTTTCTTTACAGTTGAATCTATCGTTAGCTACAATTGTGTAATCGCCAGCAGTAAGATCGGAAGAAACCAATCCTCCAAATTCATCAAATACTTCAAACTCCAAACCTCCATATCCGCCTGAAAGCTGCGAAATCGCAATACTTCCATCTGAAAACTCAAAACAAGAAGGATCGGAAATTTGATAATCAATAATTATTGGTTGTTCTGGAATGAAAGTAAGATCTAATAAAACAGTACTGTCACAGCCTCGGCTTGATTCAAAATTCTCAGAATAGAATCCTGCAGAAACTAAGATTTGTGGACCAAATTGATATTGCTCACCTATACAAGTAGTATCTTGAATAGGATATGTATCAGGCAATACCGTAATTTTAAGAATGTCAGATATAATTCTGCATTTTTCGTTCTGTATGTTTATTTCATTTCCTGCAGAAAAATACCGATAGTAATAAATACCCAACTCAAAATCAGTGTGTTGTATGGATGGAGAGGTGTTGCCTGTTATAGTTTCCCAATTCATAGAATCCAAACTAGATTGCCATAGAATAGCAAATGCTTCACCGTTATCACCAACAATATCAGCCACTACAGTAAGCGGATCATCATCAATGCATAAGAATATATTAGAAGATTCACCCTCTAGATCGATAAAGGAAGATGGACCACATGGTCGAAATGAAATATTATCAAGAGCTAGATCATTTCCTGAACCGCCTGGAGCGTTATTTCTGAGTGTCAGTTTTATACTTGATTGAGTAGAAGTCGTCACAAACGAAAAGCCAAATTTCACCCATTGTTCTGTCTTTGGAATAGTGCCAGTCTCATATACTACTTCATCATCTATCAAAAATGTAACATTAGGATCTGTATGGTTACTTGTACCTATTCGGATAAGGTTTATGATATCTGCGGAGAATTCGTAAAGTGTATTTTCACATAGATCATTCACTATTTCTTCATAGAAGATTCCAGGTTCGAAACTGGCATTAATCACCATCATATATCCATTAGGATCTGAGGAATTATCTTCGATTTGAAGCCATGATGGATATAAACCAGATAATGCACTTGTACGGCTGCATATGGTATAAGATCCATCAGAAGGTACCTGAGTTGTATAATTATATCCAGGGGCTATGTTCGGATTATTAGGCACAACAAGTGCAGTCCCTGATCCAAAGTCGCCATCTGTAAAAATGTTGTCGCCCAAATTACCACTACAAATACCTTGAGTCATGGCAAATGCCGCATTAAAGAGAATAAATATAATTGATACTCCATATTTCATGGGT
>JBLHWH010000032.1:0-40658 GCA_047628935.1 Halioglobus sp.
TAGAGAATTGCAAATTCTCGGGCTAGCAAACACGTCGGCTAGTGTAGAGAATTGTAAATTCTCGGGTAAGTGGCTTGCAAAGCAAACACGTAACCCAGTATAGCGAATGGCACATTCGAGGGCTGGGCTAGCATCGTTTTTTGTTTCGTTTGTTGAGATGTTAATCTCTTTTGAGATTTAATCTCAATAGGCAATGAAAAAAATGAAAGCCAAGCGGCGAGCGGAAGGTTAGTTTGAAAATGAAGCACCGTTTTTACGTAAAATCATTAGAAAATGATGCATGAATTCAGAAGTAAACACAATGAAGGTACTATAAATAAGGGTGTTCAGTATTTCTGAATATCCTTGAATAAATATCAGCATATAAAAACGTACTTTATTAATGCATCATTCCTAAGGCGAGTATTTATAACGATGAAATTAAAGTAATCATCATAAATATTTCTGAAAATTCTAGACAGATATGGTAAAAATTTCGTCTCACTCTTCAAATAAATCTGCCTGACTTATTATAACCCCACCAAAAACAGCTGGAATCACCAAATTAATAATCCACAAACTAAAAGTAGCAGCTACTATTCCTAAAACATTAGAAGTAAATACGGACCAAAGAAAAACAGCCATTTCTCCTCTTGCTAAAACTGATAAAGCAGGTGGTAATGGTAGGTTAGACTGTAAAAAGAATAGTGTGCTTACACCCAAAATAGCAGGAACTAATTGGTCGGTAACACCAAAAAAGAAAATCAACAATACATACTGACTCAAGTATACAGAATAGCGGATGAATGATAATCCAAGAATATAGAAAAGTGTCCGATTATCTAAAGTAGAAAAAGACGAAACGCTCCCTTTAATTTGTTTTACCCATTTATGTTGGGGTAAATAAGCCAGTAATCCATCTAAAAGATCTATTCTAAAGAAAGCAAGTAATAATGCACAAACGATCAATGTGCTCGCAAAAACGATAGATAAAAATACACCTTGTTGAATCTCCATATAAGTATTAAAAAAGAAAAGTGCCATAACCAAACCGAGTCCAAGGTTGATTATGTTTTGACTTAGACTTGATATTAAATTTGCAAGTATGGCTTTTGGTCTGTTCTCTGGTTGTATGCCAACCAGTCGACCACCGTATTCTCCTATTCTGCCTGGAGTCATTATGGCCATACTTACGCCTGATAGTACAGAGAGCATAGATTTTTTGATTCCAAAAGACTGAAATCTGGAAACTAAGGTATTCCATTTTATACTTTCGAGTAGCCAGTTGATTGGCATTAGTACCATTACAGAAGTAAAATAGAGCGAACCAAAAGATAAAGAAAGTGAATCGTAAAGTTGATTCGATAATTCAGAAATATCATGTCTGACAAAAAGTTGGATATATAAGATAGCGGCAAGAATAAGAAGAACACCTGTCTTTATAACGATCGAAATCAATCTTTTATATGGTACTATGATATTTACTAATTTGTCCATTTTTTATCAAACGTAGCTGTTGACCAATCCTTTATTGATAGACTTTACGAGCCCTGGTCCTTGATAAACGAAACCAGAATATACTTGTACTAATGATGCACCCGCAGCCATTTTCTCTTTTGCGGATTCGGCACTGTCGATTCCTCCGACTCCTACAATAGGAAATGCGCCTTCCGATTTCTTGTGCAGATATGAGACCACTTCTGTAGATCTTGATTTTACAGGAGCACCACTAAGTCCACCATTGCCAATATTTGCAATAGTATCTTGGTTCGTATTTAATCCGTCTCTTGATATAGTCGTATTTGTTGCTATGACTCCGTCGATTTTGGTATCTGCTACTATATCCACGATATCATCTAGCTGACTATCAGTTAAGTCGGGAGCTATCTTTAGTAAGATCGGTTTCTGTGATGGACGAGCATTGTTGAGCTCCATTAGTTTAGATAATATCGCTGTTAGTGGTCCTTTATCTTGCAGATCCCTCAGTCCTGGAGTGTTCGGAGAGCTAACATTAACAACGAAATAGTCTACAAGATCAAATAACTTTTCGAAGCAAATCACATAGTCATTTATCGCTTCCTCGTTCGGTGTATTTTTGTTTTTACCAATATTACCGCCTATGATCACGTCTTTGACTTTGAATTTTTTGAGCCGTTCTACCATAGCGTCTACTCCATCATTATTAAACCCCATTCGATTAATCAATCCTTCATCTTCAGGAAGACGGAATAGTCTTGGCTTAGAATTGCCTTCTTGAGGAAGGGGTGTCACTGTTCCTATTTCTATAAAGCCAAAACCAAGATGACTCATTTCTTTATAGAACTTGCCGTCTTTATCAAATCCTGCAGCTAATCCAACAGGATTTTTGAATGTAAGGCCAAATAACTTCTTTTCCAGTTTCGGAGATTGATAATTATACAAACTTTTGATAATAAACTTTCCCAATGGCAGTGAGAGTGCTATCCTGAATAATGACACTGTTTTATAATGTGCCTTTTCAGGATCCATGGAGAACATGATAGGTTTTAGTATGGACTTGTACATAGAGATTAAAGCGTCTGTTTGGCTAGTGCCGTTTAAAGAATAGATGCAAATATATAGAATTGGTATTACTTTGTTTAGATCGTATTCTTCTGTATTGAAAGGGCTGTTAAATTAACTATTTTATACTTGAACTGGGAAAGTTAATATCGATTTGTTAAACCGTACGTTTTGTCAACATCATAAAGTTGTAATTTCCATCTTTACGATGGGGAAATTCTACGATTCAAGTGATTCTGTCGATTTTTAAAATCATTGTTTTCAAAAAGCATATCTTCGTATTACAATGGCAAAAAAGAAACACAACCCACTTCTCAACTACTTTAATCCGTCGCTCATAGAGGCGGGATGTGATGAAGCGGGACGTGGTTGTTTAGCTGGGCCCGTTTATGCAGCAGCAGTAATTTTGCCTCATGACTTTCATCATCCAATACTTACGGATAGTAAACTGACAACTAAGGCTCAGAGAGCAATACTGAGACCAATCATAGAAAAAGAAGCAATCAGTTGGGCAGTAGGAAGATTGACACCAAAAGAGATTGATAAGTATAATATTCTCAATGCATCTTTCAAAGCGATGCACAGAGCTGTCAAAAAACTAGAGACTACACCACAACTTTTATTGATAGATGGAAATAGATTCAATGCATACAAAGGAATCCCTCATGAATGCATCATAAAAGGAGATGGAAAATATACAGCGATAGCTGCGGCATCGATCCTTGCAAAAACCCATAGAGATGATTATATGGAGAAGCAGCATAAAAAATACCCATTCTACGGCTGGGAACAGAATATGGGCTATCCAACTAAAATGCATCGTTTGGCTATAGCGGAACATGGGCCTTGTGATCTTCATAGGAAAACATTCAGATTGTTGGCTCCTAAAAATGAGAATGATTTAGATGTTTATTTTCCATCAGGAATGTAGTAGACCTTCTTCTTCTTCTTTATTTATTAAGATTGAAAAAACTTTATAGCATGAAGCAATCCATTTTTATCTTATTCTTATATACGTTTTTTTTTACGGCTTGCCAAAATAGGCCTCTAGATAAAAAGCTAGAAATCCCACCTAGTCCTACACTTGTGGAAAACAGATATAATGTAGGAATCTTAATCATGGATGGCGTGTATAACACAGAACTGACTGCTCCGATGGATATATTTCAGCATACTATATTTAGGAAAGGAATCAAGGCGATGAATGTCTTCTTAGTAGCTGAAGATATGGCTGTAGTCACTACATTCGAAGGCATGAGGATATTGCCAGATTATAGTTATTTGGATGGTAAGCATCCTGATATTGACATATTAGTTGTGCCTAGTGCAGAGCATCATTTGGATACTGATTTGGAAAATGAAGCTCTGATTGACTGGGTAGCTATGACGGGTGCAAAAGCAGAATATGTGACATCTCATTGTGATGGAGCATTTGTACTTGCAAAGGCAGGGTTGCTGGATAAGGTTGCGTCTACCACCTTTCCTTCTGATATCCCCAAATATAAAGAGACCTTTCCTCATTTAGATGTAAGAGAAGATGTCATGTTCATACATGATGGGAAGTATATTACCTCTGCCGGCGGTGCAAGGTCATTTGATGGTGCTCTATATTTGTGCGAGCATTTATATGGAAAAGAAATAGCTCAGAGTCTAGCTGGAGGGTTGGTAATTGACTGGCAACTTGAGCAGGTTAAGCATGATGTGATTATTGATTAGGTGATAATCACAGTATGGTTTTTCTCTATGGAAAAGGATTAATTACAACAGGACTCTAATTTATATACTTGTTTTACTTCTTCATCACTTAGTGCCCTATCAAATATAATAACATCATCTAAGGTGCCTGAATATTTGTAACCAAGCACGAGAGGTCCTTCATCTTTTGAAAGGAAATCTGGGTTTGAACTACAACTAGCATTACCATCTACTTTTTGTTCCAGTATCCCATTTAAATATATGGAGTAAGAATCTATATTTTTGATTCCAATTAGATTTATCCATTCAGGTGAAAGGTTTTCAGGGATTTCTCCTGAACAATCTAGGATATTAGGAGAAAGCCAGTCTGCCCATGCAGAATTGTTTTGAGCAAAAACAGCTCTTCTACAATCATATAGACTAAGAGACCATTGTCCAAACCGATCGGGGCAAGTAGGAAAAGTATCTCTTGAAATTAAGCCTTCAATGAAACCCGCTCCCGATCTTTTTCTTGAAACCTTGATCCAAAGAGAAATGGAAAAAGACTCCATTCCATCAAGGAATGAAGCATCCTCTTTCAATATCTTTTGGTAAGGTGATTCTAAATAATCAAACTCATAAGCGCAATTAGGGTTTCCACTTCTTCCGTTTTTAGTATTGGTGCCGATTAAAGTGTTTAAGTGGTTTCCATTCCCTGAGATATCATCAAGTGATCCTTTGCTAAAAGTATATGATGCTATAATATTTTCTTTTAATTCCTCGGGGTAACATGAGAAATCATCTTTATTACAAGAATAAGTAATGACAATAATTAGGAAAAGGAGTAAGGTGTTTTTATGCATGATATAAAAACGGTAAAATTTTGAAAGTATTACTGATTTATTGTAGGACTTCTAGTATGACTTATCTAACCATCATCAATGTTGAAGATTTGAAAGCTATTGTTGCCTTGGATAAAAGGAGCAACTATCACACGCTTATTTTGTCAATGACAAAGGGTAGCTTAAATCAATAAGCTACCCTTTTTATAATATTCTAATAAGTAATTATGGTGTACCTAATTTCTTAGCCTTATTATCTCTTTGCATAGGATTCTCTCTTGATCTTTTTTTACTGTCCTTAAACATATCGAACCTGTCCGCTTTTGCTTGCGGAGGATAGTGATTATTCGAAGTATCCACATCTGCAGTTTCTAAGAATGGATCAAGTGTAATTCTTTTTACTGCTTTTTCACTAGGGAAGACCTTAGTAACAGTTTCAGAATCCATCTTCCATATTTCAGCTGGTATTCTTTCTACGTGCGTAGTACCATCCTCATATTCGAACTCTATGATGACTGGCATTGCTAAGCCACCTATCTTTTTGAATTCAATTTCATAGTAATTCAAACCACTATTAAGAAGAGCTTTATCTTCATCTGAAAGCTTATCACTATACTCATTATATTCTTGGATGTCTAGTGCATTTGGAACTACAGCATCATAAGTAGTATAGAAGTCATCTAATGTTGGATCTTTTTCATTGTATGTTTCTTTGATCTCTTTTTCATTTCTGATCGAAGAGATATTTTTTTGCGCAGACTTCCGTTCTTCCAAAGCTATTTCCATTCTCTTTGTTGGATCTTCAGGATCTAACTTGAAGTGTTTTACACTATTCATTGCAAGATCACAGTGATCATTCGTATAGAACCATCCTCTCCAGAACCAATCAAGATCTACTCCTGATGCATCTTCCATAGTACGGAAGAAATCTGCTGGTGTAGGTGTTTTGAATGCCCATCTTCTAGCATATTCTTTGAATGCATGATCGAATAGATCACGTCCCATGATTGTTTCTCTTAAGATATTCAATCCTGTAGCTGGTTTGCCATACGCATTATTACCGAACTGAAATATTGATTCTGAGTTAGTCATGATAGGTGAGATTTTATCTTTGTCTCCTCCCATATATCCAGTTATATTCTGAGCTGGCCCTCTTCTTGATGGATAGTTTCTTTCGAATTCTTGCTCAGTTAAGTATTGCATGAATGTGTTTAATCCTTCATCCATCCATGTCCACTGGCGTTCATCAGAGTTGATAATCATTGGGAACCAGTTATGTCCTACTTCATGAATGATTACACCGATATGTCCATATTTAGTTCTTTTGCTGTATGTACCGTCATCTTCACATCTTCCATAGTTGAAACAGATCATAGGATACTCCATGCCCATGCTCCCATCAATAGACCAAGCTACTGGATAAGGATAGTCGATAGTGAATTTTGAGTATGTTCTTAAAGTCTGAGCAATTGCTTTTGTTGAATATTTTTTCCAGAGACAATCTCCTTCTTTTACCCACATACTCATTGCCATTACATCTTTTCCGTTTGGCAATTTAACATTTAGGGCATCCCAGATAAATCTTCTTGAAGTAGCAAAAGCAAAGTCTCTGACGTTTTGAGCTTTGAATTTCCAAGTCTTTTTTGATGTAGATTTTCCTTTGATTCTTTCGTCAGCTTCTTCTTTAGTTGCTATGGTTACTGGCTGGTCATAAGTCTTTCTAGCAGAATTCATTCTGTTTTTTTGCTCACTAGTTAATACTGAGCTTTCATTTTGTAAAGTTCCAGTTGAAGATACTAAGTGGTCACTAGGTACTGTGATTTCTACTTCATAATCTCCAAACTCTAAAGTAAACTCACCTCTGCCAAGGAACTGTTTATTCTGCCATCCATAGACATCGTAGTACTTGCACATACGTGGAAAAAACTGCGCAATTACGTATACATTATTACCATCTTCAGCAAACGGTTCGTATCCAGATCTTCCTCTGTCTTTTCTAGTATTGTTGATGTTGTACCACCATTTGATATTGAAGCTAGTCTTTTCCCCAGCTTTTAGCGGCTTAGGTAAATCAATCCGCATCATTGTTTTATTGATCGTAAATGACAAAGCTTGATTTGATGAATTTGTCACAGATTCAACTTTAAATCCACCATCGAAGTCATTCTTCATTCTTTTTAGTCCTCTTAGAGAAGGCTTTTCAGAAACGGAACTGCCCCTCAACTTAGGAGAATCACTTTCTTGTGCTCTTACATTCTGATCCAATTGAAGCCAAAGGTATCTCAGCTCATCAGGAGAGTTGTTCTTATATGTGATGTTTGATGTGCCAAGTAATTTGGCATTTTCATCATCAATCTCGATCTTCATTTTATAATCAGCTTTCTGTTGCCAATAGTCAGCTCCTGGAGCTCCCGATGCTGTTCTGTAGCCGTTTGGTGTTGGTAGATCTTGACCTAGTTGTCTGAAACTGTTTTGATTTGTATTTTCTTGAGCTCCCAATGTGAGGGCTATAAATGAAAATACTATTAGTAGTAACTTCTTCATATTTTATAAGTAGGTAGTAGTTTGTATAAATATTTATAGATCTAGCACCTTGCTAGAATTATTTTCAAAAGTATGAAATACATATCTGTTTTAATTATTCTGAATGACTATAACGATAATATAACACCTTCTATATACGAAACGGACACTCATATAGACGAATGGTCATTATGGAATTGCTCTTTTTTACTTTAAATCTAATAATTCGTTTATTTGTCGATGTTTTTCATCCATTCATATAGTACTATGTATAAATATGGTACTATGTATTGCATAGTACTATATAATTTCTTACATTTGTATTATCAATCGAGAAAGGTATTTCACATTAATTATCAAATTAAACTCAAATCCAAGATGGCCAAAAAATATTTACTCACATTTTCATTAGCTGCAATCAGTTGTTTAGGCACTAAATCAATACAAAGTGTTTTGGTGGTTGATCATAAACAACAAGTTGAAATTGTGAACAATGAAATACCTATAATTGAGCTACAAGCAGAATTAATCTTGGAAACGAATTTGAAAATATATTAATGAATCATTTATAGAAGAATAAATATTATCCAGTAAATACAGAACCAGTCTTTATTTGATAAATATTAAATAATTATTATGAAAGTAGAGAATACCAGAGCCCAGATGAGAAAAGGGATCCTTGAGTTATGTGTTCTATCTATCATATCTGACGAAGAAGCATATCCGTCAGATATAATAGCGAAGCTAAAAGCATCGAAACTGATCGTAGTAGAAGGTACATTGTATCCTTTACTCAGTCGGCTCAAAAATGCGAAATTGCTACACTACACTTGGAAAGAATCAAAATCTGGACCGCCGAGAAAATATTACCATATCACGGAAGAAGGAACAGCTTTTCTAGAAGAATTATTAGACACTTGGAAAGAATTGAACCACGCTGTCAATCAGTCAACATTAAAACTAACATCAAATGAATAACATCACTACTGTAAACTTGGGTGGCTATCCATTTACCATAGATGAAAATGCTCACAAAGCATTGGAATTATACCTTGAAACAATAGAGGCACACTTTTCTGATTCAGAAGGCTGTGATGAGATTTTGGATGATATTGAGGCGCGAATTGCAGAATTGTTTTCGGACTTTTTGCAGGGTAAATCAATTGTCACATTGAAAGAATATGAAGCCATGGTAAAAGTCATGGGACGGCCTGAAGATTTTGGCGCGGAGGCTATGGAGGAAGACGAAATGGAAATTCCTCAGGCATCAAATAAAGAGAATAGAAAGGGGAAATACAGCCATATAAAAACGGGAAAACGTCTGTTTAGAGATCCTGATGAGAAAGTCATTGGTGGAGTTTGTTCTGGAGTATCAGCCTACTTTGGTGTAGCTGATCCTCTTTGGATAAGATTAGGTTTCATTGCTTTAGTGTTTATAGGAGGTATTTCTATATTGTTATATCCTATTCTTTGGGTGATAGTACCTCCAGCTAAAACTGCAGGAGATAAATTAAAAATGAAAGGTGAACCAGCTACCGTAAGTAACATAGCAAAAACGGTGGAAGAGGAGCTTACAGAATTGTCTCATAAAATTACTGAAATAAGTAAGGACTTAGGCTCAAAAAAAAAAATTAACTCAGAATTCTTTCTTTCACCGAAACGTGCAATCTCAGGGCTATTTGCCATAATAGGGAAGGGTGTACTTGGAGTATTGAGTATAGTAAAAGCTATAGTGAAGCCAATATTTTCGGTATCTCTAGGATTAATGTTGTTGTTGCTAGGGGTATTGTGGGGGGCATGGATTATTAGCTTCTTGAGCTCATTTTCTTTCTTAAGTTATATCGGACCATCATCTTGGATCATGTCATTCTTTGGTCGAATTTCTTTATTCTTTACTGTAGGTATACCTATAGTGGGACTGATGTTATGGATCACAAAATGGTTCTCTACATATAGAATACCTAAGAAGTGGAGAACGAATATGAGACTGGGCTGGGTTGCCTCATTCGCTTTGACAATTACTGCGGGGGTAATGACTGGTTTAAGTTTTACACACTCAGCTGAGATAGATCAACTTGCATCGTATAATATCGATACTGATGTGATCAATATTTCAGAATTACAGCGACCAGAAAAAATAACTACTGGTTTTCTAAGATTAGCAGGACTGTCTCATCATACTGAAGGAGGAATTGTATTTGACGATGTACATTACAACATCGTAAAGGGAACGGAAGATGATGTAGTAATATCCACTAAAATAACTTCTCAGGGCCAATCTTATGATGATGCTCAATCACTTGCTGAAAAGGTCAACGCACAGTATGAGGTAGAAGGAGATAAAATTTTACTTCCTAGAAATTTCGAAATTAGAAAAGGAGATAAATTTAGAGGACAGTCTGTTCGATATACCATTCACATTCCAGAAGGTAAAACTGTCAAATTTGATGAATCATTATCATCATACCTTGGGTATAGAGGCTTCAATGGGGAGTATAGACCGAGAGATTTTGAGGATTATAGTTGGACTATGACCTCTGATGGGTTAATGTCAGACGATTGGGAAAATAAATACCGAGCTACTAGAAAGATAGATACGGAAACATTAGCGAACCTTAACATTGATGGTGCTATGGAGACTACTATTACTTATGGCAAAAAGCTTGAAGTTCTTCTAAAGGGGCATAAATCAGACATCGATAAAGTAGAAGAAATAGTTACAGCAGATGCTACAAGTTTGAAATACGATAGGAATAGAAGAGATGTTAAATTAGAAATTGTAACTCCAAGCTTAGAAACGCTTCATGCTAAAAATCTTTCTTCTCTAAAGATCGAAGGATTCAAGCAAGATGCAATGGAGATCAATTATAGTGGAAGATATGGTAGGTCATTTGAACTTGACGCATACCTAGATGTCCAAAACCTTACATGTAATATAGGTGGCCACAACCAAATAAACCTAATTGGTTCTGGAGAAAAACTTATAATGAATATTTTGGACGGTGCTACAGTAAATGCAGAACAATACAAAGCTAAATCAGTAAAAGTAGCGGGTAATATAAACAGACGAAGTTCATTCTATGCTTCGGAGTCATTCGATTGTCCAGAGCAGGAAAGGCACAATATCAAGTTGTTTGGCAACCCGGAATTGCTAGCTGTAAGCGAAAAGGTGAATAATTAAAGTGAATTAAAGAAAACAAGATATAGACGATTATAGATTGGTTCTGGGGATGGAATACGCCCCATATTGCTTCAGATGTGACAGGATTTATTTCTTGTTACATCTTTTTTAATTTACAGATTTCATAGCTCGAATTTTACTGGACTATCTTTATTTTATAAATCTACTTGAAATAAAGAATAAGTTTTATCATATGGCCTTTTTCTATTTTCATTTTTTACTAAAATTTGAGTTAAGAATTTCAAATTAATTGCCTATTAGATTGTATTTTTATGTTATTCCCAAGTGATATTATTTGAATGAAACTTAGATATGCGTCTTTCTATTTTTTATAATTGTGGTTCTAAGGGAAATTTAAGTCATTTCGATGAAAGTCTTTATTCTATTAGTGATTGACCTTCATACTTTTACTACACGTAAGAAGAATGAATTAAAAACATTAAAATCCACTCTGTAATGCATGTATTTATGAAGACGTTTATAAGAATATTTATTTTTCTTTTCTAATATCGCAATTTCCCAAGCATTTATCACCACATGAAAGACCGATAATCCAGGGATTTCTAATAGCACCTCGATTAAAATATTCACGGCAAGCTCCCAATATATTTATAACTATGATGTAGATTGGAACAACGATGGAGTCTTTGATGAATTCGGACTGACTGGAAATGTTACACATGATTTCGGTGTTGCTGGTACTTATACTATCCGTATTCAGGGAGAATTCCCTAGTATTATAATGCCATACAATTAAGATAAGGAGAAATTATTAGCGGTTGAGCAATGGGGGAGTATTGTATGGCAGGATATGACTTAAGCCTTTTATCGGGCAAAGAACCTTGTGATCAATGCTACGGATATCCCAGACTTAACGAATGTAACGTCTATGTCTCGTATGTTTTACGGTGCTAGCACTTTTGATCAAACTTTGAATAATTGGGATGTATCAAATGTGACGGGAATGAGTTGCATGTTTTTGCAGGTGATTTATCAAATTGGGATGTTTCTTCTGTTACGGATATGTCATATATGTTTCATAATGCCGCCTCTTTCAATTCAGATATCCAGAGTTGGGATGCATCTTCAGTAGAAAACATGAATAAAATGTTTGGCGATGCAACATTATTCGATCAAGAGTTAGGAAATTGGTCTATGGGTCGGTGACTGATATGCGAAATATGTTCGATGTATCTGGACTCACAACTATTTCATATGACAGTACTTTGATCGGCTGGAAAGACCAAGGTGTATCAGATTTGTCTTTAGGAGCCGACGGATTGACTTATTGTAATGGGGAAAGTGCTAAATATGAACTCATCAATACTTATAGATGGCAGATTCTGGCCGACAGTTTGGATTGCAGTGGATCAGGCGGTTGTTTGGCCTTTGGGATCGAATTTGAATATCAAAGTGAGATAGACAACTTTTCTACTAATTATCCGGGATGCTATATCATTCAGGGAGGTACTGGTATCGATCCTGCTGTTTATAATGGAATTACAAACTTGAATGGGCTGAGTCAAATAACTTTAATAGAAGGCTCTTTAGAAGTAAATAGTGCAGCGGGGATAGGTGATTTTCAAGGATTGCACAATTTGAAATCTATAGGCAATAGTTTAACGCTATTTGGAGGAGTTCATAGTAATAATACTCTTAATGATTTAAGCGGGCTAGATAGTTTGGAATCAATAGGCGGTAGGCTTAACTTAAGTGGTATTTGGAATAATTTATCAAGTTTGCATGGGCTGGAAAATTTGGAGAGTGTAGGGGATGATCTAGTAATTAAAAACTTAGACGGTCTTACAGATATGTCCGCTCTAAGTAGCCTCAATACCATTCAAGGAAGTCTTACTGTTTCATGGAATGACTTGCTCCCAAATCTTCAAGGCCTAGGAAATATTATAAATGTGACGGGAGCGGTAGACATTTCAATTAATCCGTTATTAGCGAATGTCGATGAGTTAATTAATTTAGAAAGTATAGGGGGTAAACTGTATATAAGGAATAATACAAATTTGTTAGATTTAGATGGTCTAAATGCTCTTACAACGATAGGAGGCGAATTAGAAATATCTTTGGTGCAATTTGAATTCCATTGCTCGACTTTCAAGTCTGACAACTATCAATGGTATTTTAAAGATAAAAAATACTGGATTAAGTAATTTGTCAGGCTTAGAAAACATCAACCACCCTGGTATAACAAATTTGATTATTGAATATAACCCAGCACTGTCACTCTGTGAAGTGGAAAGCATCTGTGACTACTTGAGCATTCCGTATAATACGACATCCACTAGCAATAATACTGCAGGTTGTTTGGATAGGAGCGAAATTGAGGATGCCTGTACAACATCTATGCCTACTTGTCTGGATAATGTACAAAATGGAGATGAGACATTTGTAGATTGTGGCGGGAGTCTTTGTCCACCTTGTGATTCCAGCTTTATTACAACATGGTAAACTACAATGAACAACGAAAGTATAACAATTATGACTACTGGGGGAGGACACAATTATACTATCGATAGGGGTGATGGTAATACCGATGTTAATGTCACTGGTAATATAAGTCACAGCTACGCTTTGTCAGGAACTCATATAATTGCCATTCAAGGTGATTTTCCTCATATCTACTTTAATGGAATAGGATCAAAAGAAAAAATTATTGAAATAAATCAGTGGGGTGGCGGCAATTGGAGTTCAAAGGAGCGAGCATTTTTCGGTTGTACAAATCTGTCCGGCCAAGCCTCTGATAATCCAGACTTGAGTTTGGTTGAAGGTATGAGCTATATGTCTTTTGGTTGTGCATCATTTAATCAAGCGATAGGTAATTGGAATACCAGCAACGTTGAAAATATGAGTTGCCTTTTTTCTGATATTAGTAGTTTTAATCAATATATAGGTGGGTGGGACACTGGAAATGTATGGAATATGCGTGAAATGTTTTACAACGCTTCCGCTTTCACTCAAGACATCAGTGCATGGAATGTAGGCAATGTGCAAAGTTTTATATTTACTTTTTACCATCCATCGGCGTTTAACCAAGCGATTGGAAATTGGAATACGGAGAATGGAACACATTTCTTCAATATGTTTGACAGAGCATTGAGTTTTGATCAAAACATAGCCAACTGGGATGTCAGCAATGCAGTGGATATGACCAATATGTTTAAGGGTGTGACTTTGTCCTCTGCCAATTATGATTTACTATTGCAAGGTTGGAGCACACAAGTTGTGCAAAGTGGAACGTACTGTTCTGGAGGGAATAGCCAATATTGCACTGGCGATACAGCTAAGACGAATTTGATCGCTATTAATGGTTGGAATTTCATCGATGGAGGTAGGAATTGTCCTGGTGGTTTGGATCCATTTGTGACTACGTGGTTGACTACAACAACGAATGAAAACATCATTATTCCGAGAAATAGAGGAGGGTTCCATTATCATGTAGATTGGGGAGATGGAAACATCACCAATGCACATACAGGAAATACTTCGCACATCTATACGGATGCTGGAAATTATACGGTTAAGATTTATGGTGATTTCCCCAAGATACATTTTAACAATACGGGTTCAAAGAATAAGATTATTTCAGTAGATCAATGGGTAGGTACATGGAAATCCATGGCAATCTCTTTTATGGGTTGCAATAACTTGTCGGATCAAGCAAGTGATGTTCTTGACCTGAGTGAAGTGACAGATATGAGTCGTATGCTGTATGAGGCAAATTCATGGAATCAAGAGATGTCTTTATGGGATGTTGGGAATGTAGAAGTTATGACTTATATGTTTTACAATGCTACTTCATTTAATCAAGATATTGGAGCATGGGATACTGGTGAAGTGGTCAATATGAGAGAAATGTTTTATAAGTCAACCGCCTTTAATCAAGATTTATCAAATCGGGATGTTGGTCAGGTTAGTAGTTTTATATTTATTTTTTACCAGGCAACATCCTTTTATCAAAATTTAGGAGCAAGGGATATATCCTCAATTAGTAGCATGATTGGCATGTTGGATAATTCAGGACTTTGTATAAATAACTATGAATCAACATTGGCAGGCTGGGAGAGTCAAGGATTCTCTACTATAGCTTTGGGTAGTATCAAAATGAAATATTGTGACCCTACTGCTCGAAATACACTAATCAATTCGCTAGGATGGATCATTAATGGAGATATACTCGATTGTTCTGAAACCAATACATGGATTGGAGGAAGTGTTGTAGGACGGTATGATAGTGTAAATAATTGGAGCCAAGGACATTTTCCTATCCCCTGTGAAACGACAGTCATTCCTGTTAATGTCACTTTAAATTTTGGAGCAGCTGATAGTGCGATTATCCGTGGTATTAATATTAGCAATGGTGCATCATTGATGGCGCCCGCGGGCGCATTGATAAATGTGAAAACTGATTAAAGACTAAAATGGAATTGTAATCGGGTGTAATAATTATTAACAATTACAAATAAAAGCCCCCAGAAAACAACTGGTTAATTCCGAGGGACTTTATTTTCTTATAAAATTTCTAATGGCCTAATGTTCTATTAATTTTGGACACTACTTTAATGTTTCTGTAAAAGTCATTTAGTACATGAATATTTCTTTACTCTAAGTTAAGTTATCTATGTAATATGTATGATTAAAGAAGTGACTGCAATTTCATCGCTAAACCCATATCTCCTTTGATTTTCACTTTTCCACCCATTACTGCCATCATAGGATTAAGATCTCCACTTTTAAGTTTGATTAATGTTTCGAGACTAGTGATAATCACAGTGTCTGCCTCTCCATCATCAGTACTTACTACGTTTTTATCCCCTGTTCCATCGATCATCAATATCTGATCATCTAATTGGAATTTAAGTTTGGCTCCTAGTGGTTCTACGTTTCCTGCTTGTTTGTTTATTTGTTCTAATACTGCGTTAAAATCCATTTTTTTTAGATTTCGTGATTTTGAGAATCAAATCAACTTAGTAGCTATTGTTCTCATTATCAGTTAATAATATTGTTTTCATTTCATTTTATTCTAAGCGAAGATCTCAACATCTTCTTTAAGAATAGTCAATTCGTCGTCATTCAGAATTGTTGCTAATGTAGCCCTTACATGTGGTAATTCATACTTAAAGTAAAATTTCATTGTGTGAATCTTGCTTTCATAGAATTGAGACTTGAAAGTAGTATCACCGGTCACAATTGCATGCTTAGCACTTGTAGCCATTTTTAGCCATTGGTAAGCAATCACTACATTACTTGTCATATCCATAAATGCTGTAGCGTCAGCCAAGAAAGATTCGTAATCTCCTTTCATGGCCATAGGCAATAGGTAACCAAGTGCTTGCTGAACGCACCCTAACGATTTATTCAATTGGTCTACATATGGTTTTAGATCATCATGATTACTTGCTTCATCTGTAACTTCAGTTATTTTCTTTAATAATAACTGTAATGCCTCGCCATTCCGTGCAGTAACTTTTCTACCTAATAAATCCAGAGATTGTATGCCTGTAGTACCCTCATATAGAGACATGATACGGATATCTCTATAATATTGCTGTAGAGGGAAATCCATACAAAATCCATAACCACCATAGATCTGTAACCCATTATTTATTGCTTGTTGTCCTTTTTCAGAAGGATAAGTCTTGGCAATAGGAGTCAACAGTTCTAGCAATAAGTGGTATTCATCTTTTGCATCTCCTTCTTCTACATGAGCAAGGTCGCTATACTTTGCAGTTTCTAAGAGGATACTCAAAGAACCTTCAACAATAGCCTTTTGCAACAATAACATCCTACGAACATCAGGATGATTGATAATCAATGTTTGCCCTTGATTCGGATCTTTTTTACCTGAGTTTTCAATCTTTCTACCTTGTGGTCTTTCTTTTGCATATTGAAGTGAGTGATGGTATGCAGCCATTGCCGTAGATGCTGCCGTCATACCTACATCGATACGAGCACCATTCATCATTTTGAACATATGTTTGAGACCTTTTCCTTCTTGCCCTACTAAATGACCAACACAGTCTCCTTTTTCCCCAAAAACAAGGTGCACAGTTGCATAACCTCGTTGGCCCATCTTCTCAAATTCACTGATCGTTTCTACATTATTATATGTGAGTGATCCTTCTTCACTTTCTATGTGCTTAGGTACTACGAAAAGAGAAATTCCTTTAGTACCCGCTGGTGCACCATCGACTCTAGCTAAAACTAGGTGTACGAAATTACTAGCTGCTTGGTGATCTCCACCAGAGATAAATATCTTTTGTCCTGATACTTTGAAAGATCCATCCGCTTGAGGTGTGGCTGAGGTTGTAATGTCTGATAGTGAAGAACCAGCTTGTGGTTCTGTGAGGCACATCGTTCCCCCCCAATCTCCTGACATCATTTTTGGCATGTACTTATCTTTCAGCTCTTGAGTTCCGAATGTTCTAATCAGGTCGGCCGCACCTGATGTTAATCCCATGTATCCCGGGATGTGATTGTTTGCACATTGAAATATATGATTGGTTGCATTTTGAACTGTATGTGGCATCTGCGCACCCCCTTCATCATAGTCGAATATGTTACCGATCCATCCGTCCTCACCCGCTTTTTTCAGTATTCTTTTGAGGTTTGGGTGAGATGTAATCTGTCCATCAACGAATTTGCATGGATTTTCATCCATCTCTCTGAAGATAGGGTAGAATTCTTGATCCGACCAAGATTTAGCAGTATCCAAAAGTATATCTACAGAATCTTTGTCATAATCTTGATACCTTTCATATTTGAAAAGATCTTCTACACTGTGAACATCGTTGAGCAACCACTTAAGGGTGTCCATGCACATATATTTAGCCATATCAAACTAGTTTTATAATTAAGAATTCAAAAATTAAACTCTAAGTTAAATTTTTTATTTTGAAAGTGAGAAAGAAAAATTTAAAATAGTGGTTTTTAGTTGAAATTTAGCTAGGAATGTTGGTTCAATACTTATGCTATTGGTAGAATAGCAAGAGGACTAAAATCAATTAAGATTAGAGTCCTCTCATTATTTTTACAAAGTGATTCTTTTCTACTTTGCCATAGCTTTTTTTATCATTCCGATGACAGCCATTACGACTCCACCACCTACACCACCTCCAGCTATTTGCGCGACGATGCTGCCGATATCCATTCCTCCTCCAGCTGCCGCTGCACCAAGGGATGGAACAATCATTCCTAAGATTTGACTTCCTAGACCTCCACCTACAATTCCTGCAACAGAATTCCATAATGTGCCAAGAGAGTTGTCGGGCATCATTTTAGCAGCTCCATTGCCACCTAATGCACCACTAATAAGTCCAATAATTAAACTTAAGTCCATAATAATTTTGTTTTGATAGTTAGTAATTTGCGTAATGTACCACATGTTGTTAATATATCAATATAAAATAATGTAATATTTGTATATGATAATATATAATTCGTAATTGGTTTGCTCGCGTTTGTTGGAGAGGGAGACCTTTTTGAAGCGATGCAGGACTATTTCTGTTCGAATATTTCACTTTATATTATTGTAAGATAACTATATCCTGCGTTGAAAACACTCGTCGTAGCTAACTTTAGAATATTGTAAATACTGTAGTGGTGGGTGATTGCTTCGCATTTACTATTGCAATGCCTTACGCATATTGGTTCTCGAGTTTGCTGAGTATGCCTCGCTGGACTGATCTGCTTTTACGTGCGTCTTCTCTAAGAGAAACGGGTGTTTTTTGTGAAAGCCACCCCTTAATACGATATCTCATACTACATTTACGTGCATTTACGTATGTTTTCTGCGAAAGGGATCACACTTCGGATGTTAGAAATGAACCCTCACCATCCATCATTCCGACTTCATAAACTAAAGGGCAAATTTGATGAATATTATTCTGTAAGTCTCAACTTGCAGTTTAGAATAAAGCTTGATTTCATTATCAAAGATGACCAAGTGATTTACTAGATATTGGCGAACGAATAATCAAAAGCTGCAGTAATTATAGAAAATAATTCTAATCTATAGTTAAAATCATGTCTAGTATTAGAAACCAAACTATCAAATTTCAACATGAAACCTAGTATGCTAGACCTGATACCCAAAACCCGCCCCGACATCCATTTCCACTTTTCCTTAAAATAATCTATCTTTGCCCTATGTTGAACGCATATAACATATCAATAATAATTATTAGCTCTTTACATGATCTGTGATAGAGTACAACTTATATTTTATAAAGCTCTGACAGATCGTAATGACGTCAGAGCTTTTTTTATGTTAGTCTCCTAGCTGTCCAACTTCAGAGATTCGAAGTAAATGGAAAAAGGGATTCTTTCATTGGAGTTGGTGGGGTGTGCTCCATTAACTTTTATATTTTTGCACACTCAAATTAGAGTAGGTATAACAGAAAGAGATACAATCCATGGGCAAATACAAAGAATATAAAGGTCTCAACCTTCCAGAAATAGATAAATCAATCGCTGAATATTGGTCAGCGAATAGCATTTTCGATAAAAGTGTAAATGAAAGATCAAAAGATAACACATTTGTGTTTTATGAAGGGCCACCTTCAGCGAATGGAATGCCGGGTATTCACCACGTAATGGGGCGTACTGTGAAAGATCTATTCTGTAGATTCCAAACCATGAAAGGTAAGCGAGTAGAGCGCAAAGGTGGATGGGATACACATGGTCTTCCAGTAGAGCTATCTGTTGAAAAAACGCTAGGAATAACTAAAGAAGATATCGGCAAAACGATCACTATTGAAGAATACAATCAGAAGTGCCGAGAGACTGTAATGCAGTATAAAGATGTATGGGACGATATCACTAAAAAGATGGGTTACTGGGTTGACTTAAATGATCCCTATATCACTTTCGAGAATAACTATATCGAGTCTGTATGGTGGCTGCTAAAGCAATTGCACAATAAAGATTACTTGTATAAAGGATACTCAATACAACCATACTCACCAGCTGCAGGTACTGGATTGAGCACACACGAGCTTAATCAGCCAGGATGTTATCAAGATGTAACAGATACGACTGTGACTGCGCAGTTTGAGACGATAGATGACACGCTTCCTGCAGCTCTGCAAGGAAAAGGTGTAGTAAGTATCTTAGCATGGACAACAACTCCTTGGACACTTCCATCGAATACTGCGCTGACTGTAGGGCCAAAGATCGACTATGTGTTGGTGAAATCATTTAATCAATATACGCATGAGCCAAATCAAGTAATTCTTGCGAAAGCATTGGTAGGAAAACAATTCAGTGGAAAATTCACGGAAATAGAATCGGAGGAAGAATTAGCGGCATACAATAAGGGAGATAAGAAGATACCATACATAGTAACTACTGAGATCAAAGGTAGTGACTTGATTGGAATCAGGTATAAGCAATTACTCGAATATGCACTTCCATATGAAAATGCAGAAAATGCATTCCGAGTAATCGGTGGAGACTTCGTAACTACCGAAGATGGTACGGGTGTGGTGCACACTGCTCCGACTTTCGGTGCCGATGATGCTATGGTAGCCAAAAGAGCGGTGCCAGAAATACCACCATTATTAGTTCTAGATGAAAATGACAACCCTGTTCCATTGGTTAACCTCAAAGGAGAATTCCGACCTGAGCTTCCAGAAGTAGGAGGTAAATTTGTCAAAAACGAATATTATCCGGACGGAGAAGCACCAGAAAGATCAGTAGATGTAGAGATCGCAATCAAGCTAAAAGAAGATAATAAGGCATTCAAAGTAGAGAAATATGTGCACAGTTACCCACATTGTTGGAGAACGGATAAGCCTGTGCTTTACTACCCGTTAGATAGTTGGTTTGTAAAGACGACTGCATCTAAAGAAAGAATGATCGAATTGAACAAAACGATCAACTGGAAGCCAAGTCATACTGGAGAAAAGCGTTTTGGAAATTGGTTAGAAAATCTACAGGATTGGAATCTATCTAGGTCAAGATATTGGGGAATTCCTCTGCCAGTCTGGAGATCAGAAGATGGTATGATAGAGAAGTGTGTTGGTTCCATAGAAGAATTGACAAACGAGATCGCTGCGGCAAATGAGAAGCTAGGATTAAGTCAAGAGACACCAAAAGATCTGCACAGACCATATATTGATGATGTAGTCTTAGTTAGTGATTCTGGGGTAAAATTGACAAGAGAACTAGACCTTATCGATGTATGGTTCGATTCTGGAGCGATGCCATATGCCCAGCTTCACTACCCATTTGAAAATAAAGACCACTTTGAGAAAAACTACCCTGCTGATTTTATTGCAGAGGGAGTAGATCAGACGAGGGGTTGGTTCTTTACTTTGCACGCTATCGCAACTATGGTATTTGACAAAGTAGCATATAAAAACGTAGTATCTAATGGACTTGTGTTGGCAAAAGACGGTGTAAAAATGTCAAAAAGGTTAGGCAATACAGTCGATCCATTCGAGACAATAGGAAAATATGGTGCTGATGCTACGAGGTGGTATATGATCTCAAATGCCAGCCCTTGGGATAATCTCAAATTTGATGTAGAGGGGATCCAAGAGGTGCAACGTAAGTTTTTTGGCACATTGTATAACACCTATTCATTCTTCTCTCTCTATGCAAATATCGATGGATTTGCTTTTGAGCAAGATCGAGTACCATTAGTGGATAGACCGGAGATTGATAGATGGGTAATTTCTCTATTGAACACATTGAAGAAAGATGTAGATGACGATTATGCTAACTATGAGCCCACAATGGCTACTCGTAAAATCCAAAACTTTGTAGATGAGCACTTATCTAACTGGTATGTAAGATTATGTAGAAGAAGATTCTGGAAAGGTGAATATGGAGCGGATAAGATCGCAGCATACCAAACACTATATGAATGTATGATCGCAATCTCAAAGATGATGGCTCCAGTAGCTCCTTTCTTCGCAGATTGGCTATACCAAAACTTAAATGGTGCTACTAAACTAGAGTCTATCGAATCTGTTCATTTAGCATTGTTTCCTACATCAGATGATTCGGCTATCGATAAGAAACTAGAGCAACGCATGGATTATGCTCAGCGAATATCTTCTCTTGTTTTATCACTTCGTAAGAAAGATAACTTGAGAGTTCGTCAGCCACTACAAAAAATCATGTTGCCTGTCTTAGATCCTTTGTTCCAAGGACAAGTGGAAGCGGTAAAGGATCTTATTATGGCAGAAGTGAACGTAAAGCAGATAGAATATATATCTGATACTGACGGCGTGATTAAGAAGAAGGCAAAACCTAACTTTAAGACATTAGGAAGAATGCTTGGTTCAAATATGAAAGCTGGAGGAGCTGTGATATCAGCATTTGATCAAGCGACTATTTCTGAGATAGAAAAAACAAACAGTTATAAGTTAGAGTTGAATGGTACTGCTTATGACCTTACATTAGCAGATATAGAAATCATATCAGAAGATATTCCAGGATGGCAAGTGGCAAGTGATAAAGGACTTACGGTTGCACTTGATGTACATCTAAATGAAGCACTTATCTCAGAAGGAATAGCAAGAGAGCTCGTCAATAGAATCCAAAACCTTCGTAAATCAAATGAGCTGAATATTGTAGATCGAATCAATGTGAAAGTAACTGCTACTGAACAAATAGAGAAAGCGCTTGCATCGTTCAGTGAATATATTTGTAATGAGGTTTTAGCGGATAGTATAGTGGCTGTGACTGATCTTTCAAGTGGAGAAAAAGTTGAATGGTTAGAAGGCGAGGAAGTTATGATTGATGTGACGAGGGTATAATCCAGACTATTTATTGAAAAAGAATATAATTACTTAATTAGGAAGGTTTCGAATTCGAAACCTTCCTTTTACATTAATTTGCCTAGTATTCACAATACTATCACAACCAAATTCCTTTTATCTTTGGTGCTCTGATGAAAAAAGAATTCCTTTTAAATATCATATTCTTACTAGGTATTAATCTGTTGATTAAACCATTGTATCTTTTTGGAGTAGATCTTCATATCCAGAATATGGTAGGAGTCGATACTTATGGTATGTACAAGGTTTTGTTCAACATCGCCTTCTTGTTGCAGTTCGTCCATGAACCGGGGATACAGTCTTACAATTCTCAGAATATAGCTAAGAACCCAGATCAATTGGGCTTTCACCTGCCTAGGATACTGGGCTTGAAAGTTATTTTAGGTTTATTTTATTTTGGTTTGGCTATTGGTTATTTTGCGCTTAAAGGTTACGATTCTTCATTGATGCCATTGATGATGGTCGTTACGGCAAATCTATTTTTGAGTACTCTTTTTATTTATTTGAGGACGAATATTGCAGGTATTGGGAAGTATAGAATAGATAGCCTATTATCTACAATCGATAAGGTTCTGATGCTTATAATTCTTGGCGTTTTATCTTGGGTGTCACCCTTTAAGGAGAATTTTCAGATCATATGGTTAGCCTATGGCCAAATGGGAGCATTTGGAATTTCCTGCTTAGTAGCATTAGGAATATTGTATAAGCATCTTGGTAAGATTGGGATATCATTTTCATGGAATTATACTAAGAAGTTATTGCGGTGGAGTGCTCCATATGCATTGATTTTGTTGACGATGTCTGCTTATACTCGGATGGACTCTGTAATGTTAGAGCATATATTAGACGATGGGGGTAGGGAATCAGGAATCTATGAATATGGGTACAGGTTTTTAGATGCATTAAATATGGTTGGGTATTTATTCGCAGCATTGTTACTCCCAATGTATGCTTCGAATATCAAGGACCATAAAATTATAAAAGACTTGGTTGATGTGGGGCTCAGATTGATGGTTTTAATTACGTTTATAGGAGCGGCGGCTACGATCACTTATAGGCATGAAATCATGCAGTGGGCTCATGCAGATGCAACACCTTATTATGGGGATATCATGTTATATCTCATGTTAAGTTTTATAGCGCTTTCGATTGCATATATTTTTGGAAGTCTATTAGTTGCCAATAATAGTCTTAAGAAATTCAACATTTTACTCATAGGAGGAGTAGTTCTAAATTTCGCTTTAAATGTATATTTGATTCCTCATCAACATGCCTTAGGAGCGGCAAAGGCGACTTTAATCACACAAACTTTTATGACCATCGGACAGATATTTTTAGTTGTTACTATCATGAATGTGAAAATTAATACTCGCTTAGTCTTTATTGTCCTTGGTTTTGGCTTGTTTTGCAGCCTTATTTTTGGTAGTATTTATGTATATCTACCTATGAATTGGATAATAAGAGTTACCATTAGTATATGCTTTTCGTTAATAGCAGCGTTAATAATTAAGTTAGTGGACATTCGTATGCTTACTGACCTGATTTTAAAGAAAAACCCAACTTAAAAATACTGTTTGACCTATTCTTAAAAGAATACCAAATAGAAAATCAGATATTTCAAAATGAATAATGATTATAGTCTTATCCATGTGCTAAAAACATTGGCTAAATGGAAAAAACAAATACTTATCGTTACGGGCTTAGTTGGCCTACTTAGCGTTATTGGTTCATGGATGATGCCAAATTACTATACTTCAAGTGCTTTAGTATATGCGGCCAGTCCAACTTTGGCAAATCCAGACCCGATCGGAGGAGCAGAGAAACTGTTCTATACTTATGGAACGGGTGAAGATTTAGATAGGTTATTTTCAATAGCGAATAGTGGTACGATTAAAAACTTTATCATAAAAAAATTCAATCTTGCTGAACACTATGATATCGATACAACTAGTTTAAAAGGAAAAGCGAAGTTAGCTTTGCATTTTGGTAAATTATACGAGACTACTAAGACTAAATTTGATGCTTTGATGATAAGTGTTGAAGATACAGATCCAAAATTGGCTAGGGATATGGTTAGAGATATCCGAATAAAAATAGATGAGACAGCACAAAAGTTAGTGAAAGAAAGCCAATACTTGACAATCCAATCTTTAGAAGAGGGAATAAGGAACCAGATGTCCACTTTAATACTATATGGGGATTCGTTGACAATGCTAAAAAATAAATATAAAATTACTGATAGTAAAGAGCAAGCGAGTAGTTATGCTATAATGACTATCAAAAATATAAGTACTCTAGCTGAAAAAGAAGCGAAGCTGAAGGAAATGGTTAGGTATAAGCTTAATAAAGATACCATAAATAAGGTAAGAGCTGTAGTGGCAGGACTGAAAAGTAAGATAGAGATAACTGATAGTCTGGTCAAGGTATTTAATGCTGGATTACTACCAGTGAAGCAGTTAGAAACTTCTCAAAACAAGGGGATAGCTGAAGTCTCTTTAGAAAGGGAGAGACTAAAAAAGCTACAATCTAGTTATAATAAATCTTTTACAACACTCCATATTGTAGAAAAGGAGACTGTTCCATTCGAAAAATCAAGGCCGAAACGTATGCTTATTGTTCTAGGTCTTACTATGTTGGCTTTTATGCTTAGTTGTCTAGGTACTTTATTAGTAGAAGGCACAAAAGATATAAACTGGCGAGAAATTTATGCTGGCGAATAAATTTATTGATAAAATGGATACTCAAAAGACGATGTATACTGCGATTACTGTGGCTATTGTCTTATGTTCAGTTATTGCATTGTATTCGAGTAATTTTGTTTTAGCGGCTATACCTGTCGGTATTTTAGGGGTTTTTGCAACTATCAAAGATTATAGAATTCTATATTATGGATTTTGGGCAGTGCTTCCATTTTCTGTAGAGGTATATTTGGGCAGTTTTGGTACTGATTTGCCTACAGAGCCAATCATGTTAGGTCTTACAGGGATCGCAATTTTGGTTTTTATTACTAAGATGAGTTCAGTCTCACTAAGACATTTGCAACACCCGATAAGTATATTGATAATATTGCATTTGGGTTGGATGTTTTTTACATGTTTGTTTTCGCGGTCACCAGTGATATCATACAAATTTTTTCTTGCTAAGTTATGGTATGTTATTCCATTCTTTTTTTTGTCATTTCATATGATAAAAGATGTAGCAAATGTTCATCTTATATTTAAAATATTATCTGTTTTTCTTACCGCTGCGATCAGTATAGTATTGATAAGGCATGCTATTGATGGGTTTACATTTATGGGTTCCCACCATGTAGTTAGACCTATATTTAGAAACCACGTAAATTATTCTGCTATTGTGGTTGCGGTATTGCCATTCATGTGGGCACTTTATAAAAATACGGAATCAGGCTATTATAAAAAAGCGCTTATATTGGTTTTGATACTATTTGTTTTTGGGACATATTTTTCTTACACAAGAGCGGCACAGTTGTGTGTTTTTATCTCTATTGGAGCGTTTTTTATTTTTAAATATAAGCTTGGTAAATTGGCAATCACGGGCTCTTGTATAGTTGCCGTTTTATTAACAACATACCTCTCTATCAATAACAAATATCTCGATTTTGCACCTGAATTTGAGACAACGGTAGCCCACAAACAATTTGATAATCTAATAGAGGCTACCCTTAAAATGGAAGATGTATCCACGATGGAGAGGGTATATAGGTGGGTTGCAGGATCCCAAATGATACAAGAAAGACCTTGGACAGGATTTGGGCCATCTAGTTTTTATACGCATTATACTAAATATACTGTCCGAAGTTTCGAGACCTATGTGAGCGACAATCCAGAAAAATCAGGAATACACAGTTACTATTTTATGACGCTTGTCGAACAAGGGGTTATTGGTTTACTTATATTTCTAGGTTTAATATTTAGCGTCATTCTTGGAGGAGAACGCGTTTATCATCAACTGAACGATGAAAAGACCAAAAGGTATATCATGGCAGCCACCCTGAGTACTGTAGTGATATGTGCATTGTGTCTTATCAATGATCTCATAGAAGCGGACAAGATTGGGCCATTCTTCTTTTTGAATGCTTCGTTGATTGTAATTTTCGATTTCAAATCACGAAGCAAGATTCGAGAACCAGAAGTTTAGAAACAAATTCGTTTTTCTAAATGGTTTAATATTCCTCATGAATCACCTTCTAGGAATCAGAGTAGTAGGATAAGCAACTACACTTTGGTGGCCATCTTTATTTACAGAGGATACTCCAAATAAGTAATTATCGATCACTATATTTTCCAAAGTGAATTCGGTTACTTTTCCTACGTATCTGCTGTGTTGCCATTGAGGTGCGGTAGTGTCTCTCCAATGCACTATATACCCAACAATATGTGTATCCTCACTTGCATCCCATTTCAAACGTGTAGACGGCTTTACCGCTCCACCAATCATAAGTCCTGATGGAGGTTGAGGTGACCAAGCTATAGAAGCTAAGTTAATAGCATTTACAGCCGTAAGTTTAGAGCAAAATTCGAAATCTACACCTTCGAGAACATCACCGTATATAATTCCATTTTCGGTTCTTATATCTTGATGTTGCATATTGTAATTTTCATGTGTCTCCATAATTCTAATACCAGGAAATCCAGCATCATTAAATGGTCTATGGTGCCCTCCTCTACCAAATCGATCTAATCGATAGATCATTTTTGGCTTCATTTCTGGCATATATTGGGTAGTCGTTTTATGAACATATCTTGCTAGTTGCCTACTGGGTCCATCTACTTCACCACCATAAAATCGTTTCCAGATTCTTTTCTGTTCATCCTCGTCGGGACTATTAGCTTCTGAGAAAATTCTGAAGCTACGATTATCTATTATTCCATCGATTCCTTTGATGTTACCGATCATATCATTATTGAGAATTCCTATGATATCCCACCCGTCTTGCTTGGCTTGTTTTGCCATTATTTTACCTCCGAATAGCCCTTGTTCTTCGCCAGACAGACCTACGAAGATGATGCTTGATTCGAATTCATATTTAGAAAGTACTCGGGCAGCTTCTATAACCCCAGCCATACCTGAGGCATTATCATTGGCACCAGGGCTGTCATCTGTTCCATTGAGCGGATCACTGATTCGAGAATCTATATCTCCACTCATTATGATATACCTGTTAGGATGTTTACTTCCTCTTTTGATAGCCAATACATTTACAATCCACGTATCGTCAGGTATTCTTCTCGATACTCCCTTTTTGACTAATCCTTTTTGGTAGCTTACTTCTAGGCAGTCATTACACGCTGTTGATATTTTATCAAATTCAGATTTTATCCATCTTCTTGCAGCTCCTATACCTCTTGTATTAGACACAGTATCGGACAATGTATGTCTAGTACCAAAATTAGCTAACGTGGTTATATCATTTTCTAAACGATCAGCGGATACTGATTGAACAATGTCATAAATTCTATCATCTTGGCTTGCTGGGGATTGCCCAAAAATTGTTGTAATTCCTAGAAGAAATAAGGTGATAATATTTCGGATTTTCATATGGATGTTTTTTATGGAAATAAGGTAAGGATATATACCCAGTGTAGTGAAAAACTTATGATAAAATACGAATGAGGATTACTATTGCTTCGGGTTGATTTAACTAAAAAAGAGACCGAAACAATGTTTCGACCTCTTTCTAAGTCTTTTTATAAGCAGTGATGTATTATTCTACAATGATTCGTTTAGGAATAGAATATTGCTCATTTTTAATATTTACAATATAGATACCTGCAGGATACTGACTTACATTCATTAATATCATTTTACTATTAATACTTCCAGTAGATAATACTTGGCCATTTATATTTACAATATCATATGACGTAAACGTTTCACTTGATTCAGTTAAGTCAATAGTAAGTCTATCATTAGCTGGTACAGGGTAAACGGAAATATTACTTGCAATTACTGGATCGAATGTTCCTTCTGGATTATTGACAATAATATCAAAGTTGTTAATTCCTAAAAACCCACCTTCTCCATCGATTACGGTAAAAGAGAAATAAGTATCATAATTCCATCCTCCTGAAGTATAGACTAATTTTCCACTATCAATATCAGATTGTGAGAATTGATCTCCAATTGCAACTGCAACGTCGTTAAATTTAAGCTGCCCAACAGGTAAATCTACAATTGTGTATTTCAAATCTCCTGCGGAATTATTACTATCCTCAACTTTAAGATCAGCGGTAGATATAGTTTTAGTATCATTCCAAGGAAGTAGAATCTCATTATTGTTAACTATAAAAGGGCTTTCTACAGATTGGCCTGAACAAACTTCAAGCGTAAACGAATTTAATCTTCCTCCATTTCCAGAAGCAGTATCATCTATTTCTAAAGTCCATACTCCACTTGCTTGTTCACCATTAAATGCCTCAAATTTATCCTTTGGTCTATAGGTCTTCCCTGCTGCATTCAGTGGACATTTTACTGAAGAGTTAGAAGCATCATCAAACGTACAATTGAAGTCTGACTGATTACAAATTTTACTAAACATAATAACTCTGGTGCCTGATGGAGAGATCAAAGTCACAACCATATCTTTATTGTTATCGTGCTCTCCGATGAATTTTGTGACATTTACATCCGCTATTGTTCCCCCAGTAACCGCCACTTCTGATGTGATGGTCGGTGATCCTGATTGTGTGATATTTATAGGTAAACTAGAAGACGGTGGTGAAAACGCTGAACAAGCCAATACTTCAGTACTAAATGCATTTATCTTACTTGGAGTACCTTCTCCACATACATTTTTTGCGGTTACTCTCCAATAATAAACTGTGCTCTTATCTAATATAGATAGTGGAGAAAATTCAGTGTCTGTCATATTTGATTCTGTGATATACACACTTGAACCAAAAGCTGGTGAAGTAGCTATTTCAATAGTATAAGAATCAGCATTAGGAGATTCACTCCAAGTGAAATCTGGGGCTACCCCTACTCCTGAATCACCATTAACTGGACTTATTCCTGCCATAGCACTATGATCAGTACTATTAACGAATAGAATAATATCTCTTTCGAACTCATCTACTCCTTCTACATTTGCTTTGACTGTTACATCAAATCTGTCTGAAGGCGTACTTCCACTATAGTCTATAGTCATAGTAGATGATTCTCCTACTGTAACGGTAGAAGGATTAAATGTAGCTGTAGCCCCATCCGGTAATCCAGAAGAGACAGATAATGCCACGTCTCCTTCAATGCCAGCAAATCCTGCTGTAGAAATCTCAACAGAAGTAGTTGTAGGTAAACAAACTGACTGGGCAACTGGATCTGGTGTAAAGAAAACAGAAGCATCTGTTTGTTCTTCTACTTTAATATTCCCTTTGTTAATAGTAAAGAATATACTGTTAGAGGCTTTTACAATTATTCTACCATCGAATGTAATCTTATTAGGCATATAAACAGTAGCGGATCCACTATTCGGAACTCCCTTTGCTAATACTTCCATATTATCAAAACTGAAGTTATTTGCATTGTCAGTATTGAAGTAGATGTCTACTGAAGGTGCATTTACTGGTGTTACATCTGTACCTGCAACATTCCAAGTTACATCAAGAGGATCTCCGAATTTGACAGACGTCCCAGAGGTTTGCTGACTAGTTATTTCAAATTTTTCACTTGTTGCTACGGTTTTGAATTTTATTTTCTCATATACCGCTGTTCCTGCCTCAGCATTATTATCTCTTGCTGTGAATATAAAATCCAGATCCATGTTTCCGACGGGCATTACTTCCGTCCTGTCAAAATTTCCTGCAAGTATATTATCAGGAGAAGGAAAGAATCTTACTGGAGATGTCCTGGCAGGAAAAGATCTAAATCTTGGTGCTGTTCCTATGGGTGCTCCAAGTGGGCTTTGCGGACCTGCATTGAATCCGTCCCATTGATACGTTAGATTGTCATCATTAGCATCTGTAGCGCTTCCTTCTAGTACAAAATATGTATTTTCAGGAATACTGAAATTATCTTCATACGATAGACTGATTACCGGTTCTATATTTGAAGTTTCTATTTTCTCTGCACAACCATCAGCTATACCACCATCTCTGGTGTGAAAGTAGATTTGGATAAGTGACCCTGCATGATAGTAGATGTCACTAACACCAACTACATTTAGTCCTCCTCCACAGAGTCCTCCATAAGACATGATCGAAGAACCGCTGCCTGGCTCAAATCCATTTCCTAATGATTCATTCCCATTACAATTGTTGAATGTGTGTTGCGCAGACATTTGGTGTCCTATTTCGTGGCTGGTTACATTGGCAGCCATATAGTCTAGATTATTTGAGTAATGACATGTTACAGCTCCACCTTTACTAGTATTATCACATAGAGATGATAATCTAGCAATACCTCCAGTGTCGCAACTTCTAGCATATACATGCCCTAAATCATACGCATTGTTTCCTACTTTGTTATTTATTATAAATGTATTTAGCGCTAGCATGTCACTTCCTGAATCTGAATTTTCGTATGGATCAGTATCTCCATCGAAATTAAGCAGTAACTCGTTATTATTAATTAATACGACTCGAATAGCTAATTCATTTTCAAAAATTTGATTCATACGATTTACACCGGTTACTATATCAGCCATTGCATTTTCAGGGGTGCCTCTAACCGCTCCCCATTCTCCTGTGCACGCTATAGCTATTCTGTAAACTCTTAATGGAATCTCCCCTTCTACACTTCTTGTTTGCATGATATCATCGAAATGTAGATCCTTTAGATCATCTTTCGTTCCACATAGAGGAACATCCATTTCAATTTGAGACATATAATCAGCTACATCATAAACTAAATATTGGTCTTTATTTCCTTTTGCATATGGATCGATATATACTACACCATCGGTGCTATGGATAGCCGCATGAAATCCATAAGGTCCTACATCTAATCTTAGGTTTCTGCTTTTGTCAGTAGTGCTGTATCCTTTGTAAGATTTGATGCTTGAAAACTTAGCTGCTAGTTTAGAAGCCATCACAGGTGCATCAAATATTTCGAATATTTCGAAGCTTCCATCAGCCATCGGTAATGACATCATCATACCTTCCACCGACTTCACCTTCATTTTTTCATTCGGTGCATTGGATAATTCTTTTACGATATCGTCAAATGCAAGCTCATATGCTTGATATGCTGATGGCATTGTTAATCTATCTTCGTCAGATGCAGATCGAAATTTGTTAACTTCAGATTTTGTCCATAGAGCTTGCCCATTTAGAGAAAAAGAAGCAACTCCTAGGAGCATAATTATTACATGTTTCAACATAGTGTTTTGTTTAATCGAATTATAAATAAATGATTTATCAAAATGAGTAAAAAGTTTACCCCTCAACTTTTACAATGATAAATATACAAACGTATAATGAATGAATAGGTTTGACATTGTAATTGTTATGAATATGAATTGATTTTTGATTTAAAATACATGAAATTCGCCTTTTGGCGGACGATTTAATACGTACATAGCAATAAAATCTAGCATATAAGATCAGAATGAATACATAAGTCTTCCTATTTTTCTAGTTTTGGAATGTAAAATTCTACTTATTAATCAAAAAATAAAGCAAATGAGATATCTGGTTTTATTATTAACCATTGTAGTTGCATCATGTTCGCAGCCACAAAAGCCTGTGAGGTTTAAAGCTGATATATCAAATACAGAAGCAAAAGAAATCATAATATCAGGATTTGACTATACTAAGAATATAGCAATAGCTGAAGCTAAAGCAAGTGACACATTAAATATTACTCAAGCTGGTGTTTATCAACTGAGTTTTGGAAGAGCGAAAACTGGTATTTATTTAGAACCTGGTGACGAAGTGACTATGTCCGCGGATGCAAAAGATTTTACTAAGTCTCTAACTATTACTAGTCCCCACACAGATGTACAGGATTATATAAAAGTGAAGGCAGATTTGGAAGGTTCTATTTTTTCAAGATCATTGTTTGATCTTAGTCCTGAAGAATTTGCTACGAAAGTTTCAAGCAGAAAAGATTCTTTAGCATCTATTTTTAATGCTTCTCCAGCAAAAGAAATTCTTTCCTATGAATCTGAAAGTGTCGATCTTTTTGCAAAAAGACTTATGTTTATTTATCCTGATTATAGCGATCAAAAGATAGCTGATCTGCCTGTTGAATACCAAGATGTTTTAGCTGGTATAGACTTAGGCAATGAGTCTAAATACACATCTATGCCAAACTATAAAAGTCTAGTAAAAGATCATTTCAGCATGAATATGTATAGAGATACATCGGACACTTATGAAGAAGTATTCATGAAACATATAGCGAAGTTACCAGCTGGAAATATTAGAAATCAATTGTTGTATGGAGATATGAGATACATCATTGGGCCAAACGATAAATTGGAAAAAATGTATTCTTTCTTTAATGAAAAGTCTTCAAATACGGAGCACAAGGAAAAGATTGAAGAGTTATATACGGCATTCCAAAAATTAAAAAAGGGAGAATTGTCACCAACTTTTGATTACGAAAATCATTCAGGCGGAACCACTAAAACGGAAGATCTTGCTGGTAAATATGTCTATGTAGATGTTTGGGCTACTTGGTGTGGACCATGCATTGGTGAGATTCCTTCTCTAAAGAAAATAGAGAAACAGTATCATGGAAAAAACATAGAATTCGTAAGTATATCTATCGATAATAAACCAGACCATGACAAATGGAAAAAAATGGTAGATGATAAAGAACTTGGTGGAGTGCAATTAATGGCAGACAGTGCTTGGCAGTCAAAATTTGTACAAGATTATAAGATCAATGGAATTCCAAGGTTTATACTTATAGATCCAGAAGGTAAAATTGTATCCGCTGATGCTCCAAGACCATCTGATAAAAAATTGATAGAAACACTAGAAGGACTTTCTATATAGAATAGATTTTTGAAATAGAATCGAGAAAAATGGGACTTAATGTTTAAACATTAAGTCCCATTTTTAGGTCTTTATTTTCTCTTATGTCTGCTAAATGAGGAGTTAGGATCGATTACTGATTGCACCTTAGGTCTTGGCATATTGCTTAACACCTCTCCGGTCACTATGAAATACTGGGCTAGCATATAAGTTACCATAACTAAAATTTGACCATATGGGAATGCACCATTAAACTTATTTAGGCCTAGTAAAGTGTCGGAAATGATAAACAATAAGACTCCTAGAATAACGATTTTATATCCTCTTAATCTTGGATGTCTTAAATAAGCGTAGATTGCCATAAGTATAATGGAAGCTACATAAAAGCCAACAGGATTCCTCATACTTCCTAAGTCTGACCAAAGATTTGCTAATACTACGACACCAAAAAAACCTATACCTGTACAAATAAGATAGTCTCTGTTTTTTGGAATCCTTATTTTTCTATTGAAGGCTACTGTATAACATAATTGCATAATCAGAAAGCATACCAAACCAATAACAAAAAATTCTACCGTTTCATACAACATGAAACAATCACCTAGAAGTGCAAAAATAAGCCCAGTAAGAAATGCATTATTTTGTCTTTTTTCTACAAAAATATAAAAGCCAATAAGTCCTGCCATGATCATCGCTTTACTGACCATGTGAAATGTAGGTATGACGGTAAGTCCTGCGATTTCCAGGGACATCAAAAAGGCAAAAAAGATAGTGAATTTTGGAAATGTTTTAATCGAATCCATGCTAGAGTATTATAATATCAATGGAAAGTAACTACAAAAGCTAAGGAAATTAGGTGTTGAATTAATTATGAATCTTTTACCTCTTGATCATTTTGAGTATGTTGATTCTATTTTCAGTTTCTAGAATCACATTGTAAAATCCTCTTGGACAAGATTCTAAATCAATGTTGAGAATGTTATTTCCTTCGTAGATATGGTGGCTATTTTTCACAACCATCTTACCCATATAATCTATAATAGAAACGGAAAGTTCTTCCTCTACTGAACCATACACTTTGATCTGTAGATCATCGAGCACAGGATTAGGATAAATTGCCGCTTCTAATGGGAATGGGATCAATTGTGGTCCACTTTCGATATTATCATGGGGCATAGCTCTGAATACATCATCTTGCATCAATAAGATATCAGTGTTTCTCATTAATATATTTCTCATAGAGATGGATTCAATATCTTCGAATTCTGAAGTATTAAAATCCATGTTTTGATAATAGAATCTATCACCTTCTCTTAATGCTTGAAATTGCTTTTCTAAGATAGTGGTAACAAGATTTCCAAAAAGGCCACCATCAATATGAGGTTCAGCTAACATACCTACCCATGGGTCTATATTGTCTATATTCCCAAATAAATCTTCCAGTGCAGTTGCATCTTCAATATCAGCTGTCAATTCAGAGAATGAACTCAACCTTGGCATTCCTAAGCTTGTCCTTAGAGTATTGTAATCAGAAAGTCCTCTTTCTCTACCTCTATTGATATTGATAGCAGCAAGATCTAATCCTCCATCACCGGGAGCACCAAATAAGAAGTTTCTTACATCATCAATTACTTTACAATCAAATTCTTGTTGTACTTGAGTAGCCATTCCTTTGAAATAAGAATCGATACCACCGGCATATTCAACAACTAGAGGGTTGAAAAATGCATCTCTAAGTGAGATGTTTCCACTTTTAATCTCTTGTCCATCATTATCAATTCTGATCAATGTGCTATTGATCAATGTGTGTCCCATTCTAAATGCCGCAGTAGAAAACTCATTTGTTATCTGAGGATTAACGGTTTCTTTATATCCAGCATAGGAAGGAAGATTGACACCTAAAGAAGGTAGCCAGTCAGAGAAAATTATTTTCTGATAGTAGGCGATTAGTTTTTTTCTTGCTTGTTGGTAGAGTCTTTCATCATTCCATCCAGGATGTTTCTCTTTTTCAACATCACAAAGTCGGTTGTGCTCTCTTAAGAACAATGTATGATATGCAATCAATAATGGATTTTCGTTCGCTCTTACATCACCTGCAACATACATCTTGATCAATGATCTAGTGTCATCGGCCATATGGGGTGCACTCGGGTCGATGTTGCCATTGAAATTACCATCTAAGGTATTCCATGGTAACATATTACCAGTACCCACTTTTAATTTTCCATCATTAAAAGATCTCAACCAATTCGCTCTATAATTATCAGAACCATAAACATTGGATAGATCAAGGAAAGCGGTAATATTATTTAGGTGTTGTCTTGGCGAAGTTATTCCAGTTCCTTCGGCAGCCTTACTTCTTGTCATTCTTATGATAGATCCAGGAGTAAAGTATTCATCATCAGAAGGAACTACAATGTTTTCTAACTTTTCGAATGAATTTTCTGATAGTACGATATCGTGATCAACAAACTGACCAAATACCCATGTAAAGTCACTAAGTGCTAATTCAGAATTGATTTGATCATCCTGAGCAAATAGTCGGTTAGATATAATTCTTGGATTTTCTTTTTCGAAATCTTCTCCTAATTTTGGAATAGATATACCATCAGCATAATCCGCAGGACTTAACCTTGGTTGCACATCGAAAGTAGCACCCCAGATAGGATTAACTTTATTGTAGCCATACCCATCAATAGGACGGTCAGATTGACTGCTGCAAACAGTTACAATTGCGATCGTACAAACGGATACTAAAATGTACCGTGTGAGTGTGTAAAATAGGTATTTGCTCATGGTCGTGCGATTTTATACGCATTTCAGATGGCAAATATAAGACGATTATTCAAAATCGAATCAATATTGGGGGTAATAATTCAAATTTTTGCTATATATTTTACTTTGTTAAGTCTCACAGAAGCCTTGTGCTATATCTACTTGTTGCGTAATGTATAATTAATTGTTAATCATTGATTAATATGTAATAATGGATGGGTTTTCAAGTGTTATAGAACTATTCATTTTAATTTGTATTTTTATACATCTCAGTAAGTCATACATGTATACTTGATCTATTTTTTTACTATGAGTTGACATAGAATTAACCTTTGGTCTTTGAAATACCTTTCATTGTCATTGATGAGGGTTAGAAATTCCTATTTTGCACATAAGAGTACCTACTATTTCACGAAGAGTATACTCATTTCAGAATGATAGACGTTTGCTACTAAGACCTATTATATTTGCATTGTTAGTATAGCTAAATTAGATGCTATCTTCTATGATAAAGACCTATGTATATTTTATTGTCATATTTTGCTTTTGCGCTACTAATGCTGAAGGCCAGGAGGTGATATTGCAAGGTCAGCGGAGTAAATTTATTCTTATTTCTGAATGTAATATAGAGTTGGATTCGGTCACAATAGCTCCTATAAGCGTTATTGTTTTTGATAAAGATGGCAATGATATATTTGATTTTTCGATTCAAAATAGAACTATAATATTTGAAGAAGAAATATGCAGCTCCATTATCGGGGATAGTGTAAATATTCAATACAGAGTCTTACCTTTTGATATAGAGCGTGAATATTTTCACCTTGATTCTACTATGATGAAAGTCGAGGATCAGGCTATATATATAGGATCTGACTACAGCTTTACTCCAAAAGGCAAAGAGATAATAGATGCTAAAGGACTGGATTATAATGGATCTTTTTCAAGGGGGTTTTCTGTTGGGAATAGCCAAAGTTTAGTTCTCAATTCTAATTTTAATTTACAGCTAGTTGGGGATCTAGGAAATAAAATCAAGGTAGTAGCGGCTATCTCTGATGATAATATACCTATCCAGCCTGAGGGTAATACACAATTGATTCAAGAGTTTGATAAAGTGTTCATCAAAGTAAGTCGAGATAAAACAGCAATCATAGCTGGCGATTATAACCTCGAACGCCCAAAAAGTTATTTTGTGAATTACTTCAAAAAACTAAAAGGCCTTTCAGGTTCGAATATATCTGATTTTGGAAATGGGAAGAAATTGACTAGTAATGGGAGTTTCGCAATATCGAGAGGAAAATTTGCTAGACAAACACTAGAAACCAAAGAGGGAAATCAAGGACCATACAAACTAACGGGTAATAATGGAGAACGTTTTCTTATAGTGTTATCGGGTTCAGAGAAGGTTTATCTTGATGGAAAGTTGCTTGCTAGAGGTTTGGATTACGATTATATCATAGATTATAATAGAGCGGAAGTCACTTTTACTCCTAATAGATTGATCGCTAGAGAAAGCAGAATCATAGTAGAGTATGAATACAGAACTAACAACTATTTACGATCTGTGTATGCAACTAATATATACTACAACACTCCGAAATACGACCTCAATTTCAATTTTTATAATGAACAAGACAGTAAGACTGCCACTGGAGATATAGTGTTAGATAGCACAGATATCACTCTTCTCCAAATGACCGGTGACGATATCAATGGGGCGAGGATTTCATCAATTAGGCCGTTAGGTGATACGGTTTTTATCCCTGGGCAAGTTAGGTATCGTCTTAATCCTAATGTTATGAAAGATGATCCTGACACTACCTTTTTGGAGTATAGTGCAGATGTTTCTGAGCAATTATATGTCGCATCTTTCATTGAGGTACCAATGGGTGAAGGGAGATACATTATAGACGACAACAGCTTAGTTAATGGTAGAGTCTATAAATACGTAGGACGTGGCAATGGAATATATGAACCATTCACATCTTTGACCCCTCCTGAAAAAAAGCAAATTTTAAGTTTCGGAGTGAAACTAAGACCAAAAGAAAATATCAATATTGGATCTGAAATATCACTTAGTAATACAGATATAAACAGATTCGCAGATTCGGGAAATAATGATAATGTTGGTTATGCAGCGGTATTAACTTATGACCATAAGATTAATCTCAATAAAAAGCGGAAGGTAAAATTATTTACAGATAATAAATTCGAATTCGTTGATGCAAATTATGTACCGCTAAATCCATATAGAACTGCCGAATTTAGTAGGGATTGGAATATTTCAAACCAAGTGATTAGTGGGCGTCAGAATCTAATCGAATCTACCATAGGGATTGGTAAAATAGACTCAATGGAGATTAAATATAGTGTTAAGTATTTTGGAATTGAAAATAGAGATACATCATTTGCCGGTAATTATAAAGGGGTAAATCAAAATGCAAGGATCACTTATAGAAATGGAGGATTTACTGCTTTGGGGAAGATGGATTATTTGTCAAGTGAAGGTTTCGGTGAAAAGACACTATTTCAAAGGCCAAAAGCCGAGATATCACAAATACTTTCAAATAAAAGAAATCTTAAAATAGGTGTGATCTATGAAGGTGAAACGAACAACAAAATGTCAACATTAATCGGATCAAATGATTCATTGACAAATAGTTTTGCATTCGATATTTACCGAGTATATTTAGAGAATAGTAAAGAGAATAAACTACATTATAAATTTCAATTCAGCAGCCGGAAAGATTTTTTTCCTAAAGGCGAAAACCTTCTTGAAAGTATAGCTACTAATGAAGTAAACACATCAACTAAATGGACTTTCTCACCCAAGCATGCATTGAGTTTTAACTTTGGTGTCAGAGATTTTGATGTAAGGAGACAAGAATTATTACCCAATGCCAAAAGTAAGAGAACGCTAATTGGTAGGCTTGATCATAACTTGCAAGCATGGGATGGACTATTTCTCACCAATACAAATTACCTCATCAATTCAGGTCAGGAACCTAAAGTTGAGTATTTCTACGAGAAGGTAGAAAGTGGGCAAGGAGATTATAAATATATAGGAAATCCTGATTCAGTATTGGTTAACAATAACTTCAGATATGCGCCGAATCCTGGTGCCGGAGATTATATACGGTTATCATTGATCAATAATGAATTCATCACAACTAACAATCAAAGTCTTACCCAAAGTCTAAGGATCGACCCAAAAAAGTTTTTCTCCGCAAGAAAAAAGAAGAAAAGAAAACTGGCTAAAAATGCAACTAAAGAGGAACATGAATCAAATAAGATAAAGAAGACTGGTTGGGCCGAAAATGTACTATCGAGACTATCGACGGTTAGTACATTTAGGATTGCCAAGAAAGTTGAAGATGATGGATCAAGTCAAGAAAGTACTTTCCTCAACTTCAGTTCTCTTGATACCAATCTAGTAAGCTACAACTCCCTTATCAGTAACACCCTATTTATTAATCGAGGAAATCCAACGATTGATTTTCAAGTTGGAAATAAGGTTACAGAAAATGTATTCACTCAAATATCAGGAAGAGAAAGCAGAAGTTTAAATGAGAGCTTCTTCAGATCAAGAGTAAGATTGGCGAAATCGGCAGATCTAATCTTAAACCTTAAGAATGGTAATCGTGATTATACTTCTATTATAGATCCAACGAGGAATCTTGATATCAATTTTTATTCCATTAATCCTGAGCTGAGTTATCGACCGAGTAGTAATTTTAGGATCAATCTGCAGTATGCTTATGACAACAGAAAACAACAGATTAGTCCTGGTGAAGTAGCCAATAGCCATGATTTTACCCTAGCTACAACTTACCGCCAAGCATCTAATGCCAATCTTAATTTTTCTATCAGCTATGTGAATGTTACCACCAACGTGCAGCCAAACAGTCCAATAGAATTTGATCTGCTAGAAGGATTAAAAGAAGGAAAGAACTTCATCTGGAATACTTTATTTACCAAACGACTTTCCAATAATATCGATCTAAATATTAGTTACGAAGGTAGAAAAACAGGTGATGCCTCTACTGTGCATATTGCAAGGGCTCAGGTGAAGGCAACATTTTAGGGTGTTCAAATTGATAGTTCAAGACTTCATTCGAATTAAAATTTAAGTAATTTACATTTTAATTTCTTCAACATGACTTAGATTCAAGTAATAAATGCAACAGCGGAGCTGTTTGCGAAGCAAAAGGCCCCGCCTTCTTTCTTTTGGACTAGTCCAAAAGAAAGAAGGCGGGGCGGCGAAAAAAATCATCTTATTTTTTGTGTTGCAAAACTAAAAAAACAGATGGCTCATTTAACACTAGAACAAAGGTATGAAATTGAAGTTGGCATTGCTAAAAACATGACTCAAACAGAAATTGCGCTGGAAATAGGTAGGGATAGA
>JBLHWH010000033.1:0-40172 GCA_047628935.1 Halioglobus sp.
TCTACGGCTTTACTTCCTGGAACTATCATAGCAGATATATGATCCGCTTTTTGCTTTCCTCTTACAAAATCGGCAACCAATCTGAGATCTTCGATTCTACTATTTGTGCAGCTACCTATGAATACGTGTTCTACTTTCTTTCCGATAAGAGATTCACCAGCGGTAAGACCCATGTAGTCAAGTGCTTTTTGATTATCAGTTTGTGGAACTGCATTATCGATCTTGATTCCCATTCCAGGGTTTGTACCATAAGTAAGCATAGGACTAATGTCGTGCGCTTCAAATGTATGTTCAATGTCGAAAACTGCATCAGCATCAGAATATAAAGTCTTCCAAAATGCAACGGCTTCGTTCCATTTATCTTCTTTGGGAGCATGTTCTCTTCCTTTGACATAATCGAAAGTCTTCTCGTCAGGAGCTATCATTCCACCTCTTGCCCCCATCTCGATGCTCATATTGCAGATGGTCATTCGAGCCTCCATAGATAAATCAGTAATTGCATCACCTGCAAACTCTATGAAATATCCTGTACCTCCTGCAGCAGTAAGTTCAGAAATAATATAAAGTACAATATCCTTCGAGCCTACTCCACGTTGAAGTTTACCATTTACGGTTATTTTCATCGTTTTGGGTTTATTTAAAATCAGACTCTGACAGGCCATTACTTGCTCTACTTGAGATGTTCCTATCCCAAAAGCAATACACCCGAATGCTCCATGTGTGCTCGTATGACTATCTCCACATACAATCGTCATACCTGGTTTTGTAATCCCTAACTCAGGACCGATCACATGGACGATGCCTTGCTTCTCGTGTCCTAATCCATAGCATGTGACGTCAAACTTTTCACAGTTTTGCATCAAGGTGTTTACTTGTTTTCTAGATAAAGGCTCGGAGATTGGCAAGTGCTGATTTTTAGTTGGAACGTTGTGATCTGCTGTCGCTATGATCTTGTCCTTTCTACGCAATGTAATGTCTCTTTTTTCTAGCCCCGCAAATGCCTGTGGACTCGTCACCTCATGTATATAGTGTTGATCAATATACAGAACTTGACGGCCACCTTTCATTTCGGTAACTACGTGTTTATCCCATATTTTGTCGAATAATGTATTCATAAAAAACTTTTTTTTTGCTTAACTGCGCAACCGCTTTAATCGCAGAATTGCTTTTGAGCATGGCTCGGGCTAATTACCCAAACTATTTATTTGTATCTAATCTTTTGTGGAATGCATTAATTTTATTTGATAGCTTTCCAACATTAGGTTTTCTCTTTTCAAATTGTTCTATAGATATGTACTTTAGTCTCACTGCCATGTATAGAAAACTTCCAACTTCCATTAGAGACCCAAATGCTATCTCGATAAACCTTGCTTTTTCTTTTTCGGAAAATCGACTTGTTCCTTCAGCTATATTTGCACTGACCGAAGTACTTGCTCTTCGTTATTTGACTGATCATTCCAAACTTTTCCTCATTAGGAAAAGCCTTTGTTAATTCATACATATCAACAGCAAAGTCAATCGATAATTGCCATATCTCATACTTTTCAAAAGGTAATTTGTAATTCAAATCATTCATTATTAATTGTTTTATGTGATGAATCTAAATTTAACAAATAAAAGATTACTGAGTAATTTAGCTGTCAACATCAAGTAAGCGATTATGCGATTCAAGCGGTTAAGCGATTCCGCATTAAGCACTAACTTTAAACAACCCCGACAACATCATTGATAAATCAGCCTCATTCACTTCTTTCTTTTGGTCCGCTAACTCTATGAATCTTACATACGCTACATCCAATTCATTTTTGAATAGATTGTAACCTACTTCTTTAGCTCTGTAGGCCAATGCCGCTCTTCCACTTCTCGCAGTTAATACAATTGAAGAATGATCTACTCCTACCATTCTTGGATCGATTATTTCATAATTTTCTCTGTTCTTGATTACACCATCTTGATGAATCCCAGAGCTATGAGCAAATGCATTGTCACCTACGATTGCTTTGTTGGGTTGTACGGGCATGCTCATCATATCACTTACTGCACGACTCATTCTATTGAGCTGTGTTGTGTCTATATCAGTATGGAACACGCTGCCCATTCTATGATTTAGAATCATGACTACTTCTTCGAGTGCCGTATTTCCGGCTCTTTCTCCTATTCCGTTTATTGTACATTCTATTTGTCTTGCTCCTCCTTCAACTCCTGCTATTGCATTTGCTGTGGCAAGACCCAGATCATTGTGACAATGTGTTGATAAAGTCGTTTTATGAACACCCACTACATTCTCTTTCAAATAAGCAATCTTTTCTCGATACTCGAAAGGCATGCAGTAACCTGTCGTATCAGGAATATTAAGAACAGTTGCCCCAGCGGCTACAGCTGCAGAACATACTCTTGCCAAGAACTCATTATCAGTTCTACCCGCATCCTCCGCATAGAATTCTACATCTTCGACAAAAGTCTTGGCATATTTCACTGCAGCGACTGCACGTTTTATTATTTCTTCTCTTGTAGTGTTAAATTTGTATTTGATATGCATCTCAGACGTTCCGATTCCAGTATGGATTCTAGGTCTTTTGGCATGTTTGAGAGATTCAGCGGCACATTTGATATCTTTTTCTACAGCCCTCGACAATCCACAAACTGTAGCATTTTTAACAACTCTAGATATAGCATCCACAGCGGCAAAATCACCAGGACTAGAAATCGGAAAACCCGCTTCGATCACATCTACACCGAGTTTGTCTAATTGTCTAGCAATAATAATTTTTTGATCTTGGTTTAATTTGCAGCCAGGAACTTGCTCTCCATCCCTAAGTGTCGTATCGAAAATTTGTATTTTTTCTGTAGCCATAATATACTTGTTGTTAGTATCCTACAAAGTTATAGTATATGCAAATGATAAAATGATTAAATAAATTATTACATTACGTTTCCTAACAACCCTAATTACATCTTAACATATTGAAAACTATAATATTACATCAAATATAAATACAATTCCTAAAGCTAAATATTGTAAAAAAATCATATTCCAATCTTATGAAAACACATCCTAATAACGTAATTTTAAGAATCTTCTTGATTGTTATTCTTTCTTCCTTTTCAATTATTAGCTGTACCAATAAATCTACAAGTGGTATAATTAATGATGAGCTTGGCTCAGGTTCTTTATCTGAAAATCAAATTATACAAACGTCCCAAGCCCATGATAATCCTAGAATGAGATATAAAGTATTGAGCTCCAAATTTAAAAATGCATCAGACAAATGGTCCAATCTGACTATACAAATTGAAGGATTCTCCGAAGAGGATTATCAATCTGCTTATCCATTAATTTACAATCAAGACATCCCAACAATCCAAAAGCATATAAGTAAAGGCTTACTTAGCTATGAATCATTGTCAAAATGGTATCTATATCGAATATATAAATACGAAAACAGCCCTGCTACCACTTTAAATTCTATTATATCTATCATGCCAGATGTTATAGCTCAAGCAAAAGAAAGAGACATACTCAAAGCCTCAAGTCATCCTATTTATGGCATGCCGATATTATTAAAAGATAATATAAATGCTCAAGGTACACCTACAACTGCAGGGGCAATTGCGCTTTCAAATAACATTGTAAAAGATGCAACAATAGTTAAAAATTTAAAATCGGCAGGAGCCATAATTCTTGGCAAGGCAAATCTGAGTGAATGGGCATATTACTTCTGTGATGGCTGCCCACTTGGCTATAGCGCCGTGGGAGGACAAACACTAAATCCTTATGGCAGGATGACATTTGAAACTGGTGGTTCAAGTGCAGCTAGTGGCACTTCTATGGCAGCTAACTATGCCGCTGGGGCCGTCGGAACTGAAACTGCTGGATCTATTCTATCTCCATCTTCTCAAAACTCTGTTGTCGGATTAAAACCTACCGTAGGTGTTTTAAGTAGAACTGGGATAATTCCAATTTCATCCACTCTTGACACACCTGGACCAATGACAAGATCTGTATTAGATAATAGTATATTACTATCTGCAATGTACGGGTCTGACAAGGAAGACAAAACGACTCTATACACCCCTCGTAAGAATGATTTCATAGAAAAAACAACTTCTACATTAGATAAAAATGATATAGTCTTAGCCGCCAATAAAAATTATATTCAAACCGATTCTTTGTATAGAAGTACAGTCGAAAAACTAAGAAATAAAGGAGTCAAAATAATTGAGTTCGATCCTTCCGAAGTTGACTTCTCCGGCTTCACCACAGTTCTTGACTATGACATGAAGATTGATCTTCCTTATTACTTTACTCATTATGGCGGAAGCAACTTGCCAGTAAGTTCAGTCCCCCAAGTGATTGCTTACAACTTAGAAGACTCAATAATCAGAGTTCCTTACGGACAAAAACTCTTTCAAGGAAGTGCTGAAAATCAAACACCAGAAAGCGAGATGAACGATATCAAACAGCGCCTGGAAAATGATATGAGAAAACACTTTGACACTGTTTTTAAGCTTGATCAAGTCGATGCAATTTTATCAATTAATAACTATGATGCTGCACGAGCAGCAATGGCAAAATATCCATGCCTTGCAATGCCTATGGGATACAACAAGAACGGCGAGCCCAAATCAATGACATTTATTGGAAAGAGATTTTCGGAAGCATCTCTACTACAGCTCGGTCATTGGTTCGAACAGAATGTTTTCACTCGTTCTTCACCCAAAGGCTATTAATTATGAAAACTATTTTTCCTGCAGATCATACTATCTAATATATGCTTAAATCATCATCGCTTCTTCGTCTAATTAGCTCAATGTCAAAGAGTGAAAAACGAAATTTTAAACTAAATTCTCAAAAATCAGGAGAAGGAGAAAAGCTATACGTTCGCTTGTTTGATCATATAGTAAAATACGGTAAATTTGACGATCAGCGTATAATCAAGAGGATTCCAGAGATAAAAAAATCTCAATTGTCTAACTTAAGAGCAACATTGAGCAAGGCATTATTACGATCATTACGAGATATAAATAAAGAGATCTACCCTGAAATTAAGGCAAGAGAAAGGTTTGATTTTGCTAAAGTTTTGTATGCAAAAGGTCAATACAGAGAAAGTCTAGACATGATACATATTGTAAAACGAATGGCCATAGAAATACAATTAAAACCTCTCCTATATTTAGCCATCAGCTTTGAAAAACAAATTGAAACTCAACATGTCACAAAGAGCATGTCACCTAAGGCTTATCAATTAGCAACAGAGTCGAATGTAATAATCAAGGAGCTAGTACTGACCAATGAGCTGTCCAATCTCTCTTTATTATTATATGCCAGATACCTCGAAAATGGGTATGTAAAGAATGAAAAAGAGTTCCAAGAGCTACATAAGTATTTCTATAGTTTATTGCCTGTCATTGAATTGGAGACACTTGATTTTTACCAGAAGTTAAATCTTTATCAATCCTATGTTTGGTTCCATCACATGGCACAAGATTTCTTAAACTACTATCGCTATGCCCAGAAATGGGTAAACCTCTTTGATGAATATCCGGCGATGCGAGGACCAGGTACGGTTCTCTATATCAAAGGAATGCACAATGTTCTTAATGCTTTGTTTATGGCTGGAAAGCGGAAACAATTCAGAGAGAATATAGAAAAACTACTTCAATTTAATGAGGATGAAAGTTTACGTCTTTCTGTAAACGAAAAAGGCCAACTACAACTTTTCAAATACACTCATGGTATCAACAGCATCTTCATGAGTGCTAATTACGCTTATGGAGCTGATTTTGTTCGCGACCTAGAGAATACTATTGAAACGATGGAATATCCTTGGGACCCAAGTAGAATCATGGTATTCAATTATAAAATTGCCTGTATCTATTTTGGCAATGGAGATCTTGATCGAACTATTACCTTTCTCAACAAAGTAGAAAACACTTATCAAGCCAGACTTAAAGTGGATATACAATGTTTTTCCAGAGTTCTTAATTTGATAGCACATTATGATCAAGGAAATGATATTTTGGTAAGTTACAAAATCAAGTCTGTATTTCGTTTTCTTCTGAAGATGGGGGAATTAGAGAAAGTACAAATGGAGATATTCAGGTTTGTTCGAAGAACACCTAAGATGAAGAGAGAATCTATTATCGAAGAATTCAAAAAGTTGAGAGAGAAGCTAACTGATATAGAAAATGAACGTTTTGAGAAACGACCGTTTCTATATCTTGATATTATCTCTTGGCTGGATAGTAAAATCAATAAGGTAAGTATGGTGGATGCGATATTGGCTAGGAGAAAGCTTTAATCTATAACCTATATTAAAACCACTCAATTGTCAGTTGTAATAACATGTAAAACGTTGGTGTATATTATAATATCGTATCTTCACAATGAACGATAAGTAAACTAACAATCAAATACAACGATGCGAAAACATATCACTATATTAATAATTTTCTTCTTGGTTTCTCAGTCCTCATCCCAAGAAATCATATCCAATATTACTACCGTAGGAAACGAACAAAGACATATCTTAGAACAGGTCGATGGCACGCCCTATTTAGTAAAGATTAGTTGGTTGGACTCTCTATACACTTATGATATATCAGAGACACAGCCTATCCTTTTGCATACTTCACATTCTGAAGGAGTATTCAAACATTACAATCTTAAAAATGATCAAAATTGGCTACTTTTTGTAAATGGAGCGGGAGCTCTCGCTTATGATTTTGTAGATGATGAATATATTAACTATCCCAATGATATCGAAGATGAAGATGTTTTAATAACCAATTCCCTTTGGCAAATTTGGGATCACGGATATTTCACTTTAACCCAAATTGCGTCTGATTTTTCTATAAGCAGAGTACTATTGATGGACTCCGATCTGACAGCAATAGACTCTTCATTTGTCTTTGAAAATCTAAAAAGTGTAAGTGATAAGAACTTCATAATAAAAAATGAAACTGAAACCAATATATACTATTCTTCTATTGACAGAATGACCTTTGAACAAACGAATGATTTGGTCTTGAACAACGATGAAATACATGTAGTCGATGGCAAAAATTTGGTTTACACCAAGGATAGCAACACAGAATTATGGCGATACGACTTTGACATTGATAATGACAGCTTGTTATATGTAGCCAACACAAATTTTACTGAGCAAAATATAGCACAAACTGACAATCATTTTATCTACACTCAATCTACCCAAGATTCTGTTCATACAATCACAATTAATAAATCTAATCTGGAGATCACTCACTTCCCTAAAATAGATCTAGGATCAAATAATAGCAGGAGCTTGGGGAGCTCAATACTATACACTAAGGTAGAATTCAACGACAGCATTTACATCTACAATTTTGAGACTCAATCGACGTCAACATACTCTAGCATATATAATGCATCACAGATTCTCCGAATAGATCAACGCTATATATTGACTAATAATGGTCAAGAAAACATCCTCTATGATTCCTATGATGGTTCTTTTGAACCTTTCGACATTAACATCCCGTTTCTCACTTCTTTAAATGTGAAAGCCATAAACCTAGAGAATGAAATACTTATAGACCTTGGCTCTCGGATTGAAGAAGTACATGATCTGATTTCTATTGATTTAGATAATGAGCAAATTTCTAATTCTTTTGTGGTTCCATTTACAAATAGAGGCTTGGTCGATTATCCTCAATTCTACACTACTGATACGGATATCTTCGTACTCAATGATGGAATTTTGCATACTATAATCGATGATTCTTTATACCGTTTGGTAGATCATCCAATTGTACGACATTCTAATGTAGCTTATAAAGAAGTAAGAGGAGGAATCTTCTGGGCTGAAAAAAATGATACAGATATCAACTTTTACCTATATAAAGAAGAAATCAAAAAATTACTAGCTACAATCAAAGCTGACCCTTTATCTAGCAAGAGTAATTTTGATCCGCAATCTTTTATTCTTGGGAATACACATTTACATATCTATGGCCAGATTGGCTTAGAAAATGCACTCACATTGATAGATATACAATCTAAAAACACCGAAATAATTGAAAACCCAGCGTATATACCTTCTTCGAGATCTTTTTTTCATGATGGATATTATTATTATAAAGATGGGTTCTATAATATTCAAATCGTAGATGAGCTAGGAAATTTACAAATTCCAAATTTCGAAACGGAGGATCTTTCGTTTTCAAACTTCATAATTAATAATGAGCTATGCTTTATGTCGGATAAAAACGGAATTTATAGAATCGAGGGTTTAGAGGCTATTAAAATGTATGATCTTCCTGGAGTAGGATTTAACGATCCCTTTTTTAAGAAAGTTGGTCCTTTTTTAACTCTGGAGGTCAACGATAATGAATTTATATATAAAGACGAGCAATGGCATCCACTAAACGGCACCCCTTTTGGTTATTTCTATTTCTTAAATAATCAATATTTATTAGAAATAAACACATTCCCTCCGACTCAACCCGCCTCAAGACTATATGATATAGATACAGGAAACTTCAAAAACTTACCACAAGAGATAGATTCCCTTAGAATTATTGGATTGTTAAAAAACAATGAAACTGAATATCTTTTGACTCTAGAAGAATCATATCCAAAATACATCATTAAAGTATTCGAAATGTCTTCTGATTTCACCGAGACTACATTAGTCAATTCATTTCCAGTAAATGGACAGGGGATAAATGGCACTTTCAGCCCATACAAAAACGAAGGCTTATTATTTGCAAATAAAGACCTGCTCTTAATGACTAAAAATCTTGACTTTATACTTTTAGAAGGCATTATTGGTGATAATCCATTTAATGAGATTGTAGAAAAAGATGGTACTTTCTATTTTTTCGCCAGCGACCCTAACAAAGGAAGACAAATTTATAAGGTTGTAGCATTTTCAAAAGTACTTGATATTGAAAAAATATCTTGGGCTAAGGTCAATGTTTACCCTAATCCTACTCAAAATAACATCAATTGGAACAAAGAAAACTCAGCTAAGAATAGAGTCCAAATCCATGACCAGAATGGAAAATTAGTGCTCTATCTTTCTGAGTTCAATGCTAACTCAATTGACATATCAATGCTGCAGATTGGAATTTATTATATCAATATCGTTGATTCAAAAGACCAAAAAGTAAAAACAGGTCGATTTATGAAAATCTAACTATCCACCATACACTTGCGTAGCAAACACCGCAGTCTTCTTACTACTCCACTTCAATGCCGTACCTAGGTATACAAAATCTGGATTAGTAAGGTTCTTATAATGTGATGGTGATGTCTTCCAGTTTTGCCATAGCTGCTCAGCAAGTGCTTCATAGGTCGGAGCTATTATTGACTCTACCCCATTAGTAGTTCTTATTATGAATCCTTCATATTGGATATTTTCACCTGCGGTTCTGAATTTCCCACCCGCTTTAGTCACTCTATCTCGCATTGTGGGTGTAGACGTACCAGATTCATTATGATCTAGGATATCCACACGCACCATATAATCGTTGTGGATTTTGGCTGCTTTTTTTAGGTCGTTATTATTCTTGAATAGTGTCAAGCCAAGTCTTTTCCGCTCTTTGTTTATCTTTTGAAATAACCTTGCGTTAATTAGTTGATATTCTATATTCCCAAGTGTTACCGTTGAAGATAAAACCGCATTAGACATCTTCGTTTCAGGTTGAGCATCAGCCTTATTAACCGACTTAGTTGTTTTCCTTTTTACTGGCTTAGTTGATTTATTCGTACTTGTCTTAGTACCTCCTGTTTCCTTTGATTTCGTATCGGGGCCACAGGACAATAGAGATATTAGGAAGACGAATGCTAGCGCTTTATTTTTGATATTCATACTATACTCTGATTAAGATACAAGAACGAAAGTAAGAGAAATAGTCTTATGTCAAAATATAGATTTAGGAAGTTTCTTTTTTTTAATTACTCCTAGCCGTTTAATATCAAGGCATTAATTGATTGCAAATATCCTATGGACTTTAATTGATTGAGTATTCTCTTCCAAAACCCTTATAAAGTACACTCCATTTGGTAAATCATTGACCATTTGAGAGCTAAATAAATCATCATTCTTCAAGTTCCGCTTAACAATCAACTGACCACTAGCTGATAATAGACTAATCTGGAGATCAGATTTCACATTATTGATTTCCCATTCTTGACCGAATGATTCGAAAGTGTAATTTCCTATAATGGGTATCTCAGTGTTCGATAATATTGTTTGAGAATTTATGACTTTGATCCCGCAAGTACTCTGTATATATGGATATTGTTGTCCAGTCTCTGCAATCACATCAAACTCTTCGTAGTTATTATAAGCATACGACACCGCTACAAAATAGTACTCCTTCCCTGATTCTACAGCTAAATTGGTAAATAAATCAGTATTAAATGTCACAACCTGAGTGATTCCAATATTTGCCCCTTCTACTTTTCTATTTGGTACATAAGTCTTAACATCTCCAGAAAACATAGGCTCAATATTGAAAATATCTGAGATTTCGTTCTCTACATCACCTTGATATAATAATCGACTTAGATCGGTATTCTCTAATTCCATAAGGTCAAAATTCTCGCTTTTGACTTGGTAGATTTTTATGCCTTCAAAATTATATCTTGGAGGAAAAAATTTCTCGCCATTTTGAACTTTCTCAGAATAATCAAATGGCACTTCCGAAATTGACAGGCGAAATCCTAGGTTAGTTTTGTCCACATCCACGACCGGTGGTGGAGGCCCTACTTGATGATAGAATCCCCAGTGGTAAAACCTTTCTACCATCTTTTGTTTGTGCTGTAAAAATATGTTAGAGCTGCAACCACTTCCATCACCAACCTCTGTTGCATGCATGAACACTTGTAACATCTCTGTTTTAGCACCAGGCTGAAGAAGGAACGGGCCCATAGAAGATATTGAGGTAGTTTCTGGCTTAGAGTCCTCATTGCATAATGACCAACTATCAGGGTTGGATGGATCTCCGGTAAACATCATTTTAGTAATATCGCCATCCATATCGAGAATATCAGAACCATCTTTAGCTAGACCTCTGAGAGAATTATAATACTCCACTTCATGGTCGAAATCACAATTATCATAACTTTCACAATTGACAGGGACTAACGATGTCGACATTGTTCTTAGAACAAGAGTATCTGCTTCCCAACCGTTCTGAGGATGTACGAGTACTACTTCCCCATCGATAATTTCTATCTTATATGGATCGAAACCTATTCCTTGATAGTACATTCCAACTTGAGAACTAGACTGTACATCAGTGTTGCTAGGACACACATCCTCTTGATCGGAATTATAGGCATATACCATATTGCGAATGGAATCTGTACCCACATAATCGTTGTCTGGGCATCCAACCTCAAAATCTATCCAATTGCCTACATAAAAATCTCTAATATCATCGGTCGCTCTATTATCAATTTCATATTTCACATAAATGACGTCCTCAATATCCTGCATTTTGAATGAAAATATATAGACTCCCATTTGAATTTGAATTCCAGTGGAATTACTAGCTAAATGCGGCCCACCATTATCATTCATCACATAATATGAGATCTGAGACGGCATGGCAAATATATATTCCGAATAACCATAATAGTAATGAGTAGGAATACTTACCATAGGAAAATCTCCATCACATGGATCATAAAAATTATCATTGTTTTCATCATAAAATTCAGCGCCCCTATATCCAGAGGGTAATTCTAAATTTGGACTCCCTTTACCAGGCCAGTTTAATATTGATTCTGATATGTCTTCGCAAGAACCACCTTCATCAAATACCTTTCTTGCGGCAATAATTTCTTCCTTAGTCACACTGAATACTCGATCCCAAGCCTCACATGTCGTAGGATTAGTCTGCCCATCTTCATCCAATGGTCCCATCACCCAATCTTGATCACCAGCATTCGTAACAGCAAGTTTCAGCGATCCATTTGGGTCTACCCCTCCTGCCCATATTTGAGTTGATTTTATAAGGGGCGCATATTCTCTAGTATCCATATCTCCATCCGGCCCAATGCCGACTTTACTATTCAGCTCGTTCATGGATAACTCTCCATTCAGAATATTGAACTGGAGATTATCATGGACGAATTCATGGCCTGCAGTTATTGGTCCACAATATTGAGCACAAAGGATATTGGTAAAACATAAAAGTAAAAATGTAATAGCTCTATTCATGATTCAGATCAATTAATAACAAGTTTATGATTGACCTAAGATAGAGAAATTAGTAAATGTTTTAACGATAGATATAACAAATGTCATGATCAGTAAATGGATTCAGTAAGAATCAGGGTTTAATGTCGTGAAAGGTATTTATAAAATGCGTATGTAAATATTGATCATGTACAATAACCCTAAAATAAAAAAAACCCGTGAAAGACGAAAATCACGGGCATTACTCAATTTAATAACCAAAACTCATACTACTCTAAATGCAAATGGTATGCCAAACATGTGATAAAATGATCATATTTAAAAAATCAACAAATTATTAAACAATGGAAATCGAACAATTGCACATTCTACTATACTGATTGTATTCATTTTATATATCAATAAAAATCTACTTTAATCAACTGATACTTTTTAATTTATTTTATGAATTGCTTTTATCACAATGTGTATTATTATCATTTCCTGAAGAGTATCTTAAATATCCGTAAATATTCCGGAGTATTTCACCTCCTTAGGAATGAAACAATAATAGAGTTACACTCTTTTGCTTGATCTTTTTCCCTTCTTCTGCGTTAAAAAGCCTCGCCTATGCGCTGCATTGGCTGCGTTTTTTGCCTTGTAGAATGAATAAATACCAGAACATAAAAACGTACTTTATTAATGCATCATTCCTTATAGAGTCTCGCTTTTTTTATCTATTCATTATTCACATAAGATATATCAGTAATACCATTTGAATTCATAATTGCCGTATATATAGTACCTTATTCAAAGATATTCATCGTTAAAAATACTCGATGTAGCTAAGGCTATATCTGTGTATTTTGTCCCTGCGCTCTTCGAATAAACTCTAAATTCTATGCGGTATCATGAAATACAATTGGTATAATTTAGAAATAGATAGTATTCGAGCTATTTTCCAAGTTCGCTAGAATACTACATAGAATTAACTAGATCCTAGTCCTGGTATATATATATATATATATTAGTAAAAATCAGGATGGCTTTAGCAGAAAAACTAATAATTCAAAGGTGACAATTACAATATATATATCTGACATTAAACTTTAACACCAATAAATCAACATTCTAATAGACTGAATCAAACCAAATTAAAATAATTCACACTAAAGACCTCACCTAACTCATGTATTTACAAAGGTTTATAATTAGCATTAATAATCAGCCACAACAAATTGAAATAAATCACTCTCTAAATTTGTGATAAGTATAGATTGTACTATATTTGCAGCGCCTTAGAAAAAGCACGTTCTTTAAAATTACGCGAAAGTAGCTCAGCTGGTAGAGCACGACCTTGCCAAGGTCGGGGTCGCGGGTTCGAATCCCGTCTTTCGCTCAACGAAATAGAGCCGGACTATACATTAGATTCGGCTTTATTTTTATTTATCAATATGATTTCATCTTATTGAATGGATTCTGCCCGGGTGGTGGAATTGGTAGACACGCAGGACTTAAAATCCTGTGGCTTTGCGGCCGTGCGGGTTCGATTCCCGCTCCGGGTACTTATTAAGCCTCGTAATCATCTGATTATGAGGCTTTTTTTTGTTTTTCAGGTGACGAAATAGTGACGTTTTTAATGAAAATCATTGATAGTTGTTGTAAAAAATAGACTTGTTGTGCTGCAACACCAAAACAATATCTATACCTTTGCATTAGACTTCACTAAATAAAAGTACTATCATTATTACTGTTAAAGACTCTTTGCAATATTTACCTAATAGGAAGAAAAAAACGAAATCCTAAATGTTAACCAAATAGCCAATATTGGATATCAAGGAGTAATCAATAATATTAATAAGGCGGTTGGTACATTAAACTCAAATGGAGAAGATATTACCATAGAGATATTAGGAAAGGTAGAAAAGAGCGGTGAAGGGGAAGTTCAATTTAAAATTGATAATCAACTCTTAATTTAGGGGCAAAAGTAGCATTAACAGAAAAAAAACACCTAAAAAGAATATTGATAAAATAGCTAAAAAACTAGTAAATACAGTAGTTAAAGAACCAAAAGAAAGAAATAAATAAAAGGCTATCAAGTAGACGTTCCAGAATCAATGTATAAGGTAATTAAAATGAAAGTGTTTTCAGAGGGTCAAACCGCTAGAGAATATGTTCTTGGTCTTATTAGTAGTGATCTAAAATAGATTTTTTAATAGTATAGAAAACGAACGTTTTTTGGACGCTATTCAGCAGCATATTAATGTTGATTTGACATTTTCTACCAGCATATTTAAAAGACTATTTATTTGCTGTTAGCATTAAATTCTTCATACGTTTGATCAAAATTTATTGTTTTCATATAATCATCTTTGATCTCTAAAAACGTATCTGAGTAGTACCTTCTTTTTACAAATTCAAAACGATTATCAACCCTTTTAAACATATAGGCATAGTAATAATCGGATTGTATGGGTATGTCGTGCTCATAAATTATATAGTTGTTTTCTTTTATTCTAATCAATGGAGAGTATAAAAAAGTGCGCCTTTTTTTTGTTCCACTATTAACGTCTCTTTCTGAAACAAACTTTATTTTCATAGTTTCCAAACATTCAGCCTTGATACTGTGGTGTTTTTTTATATTCCTAGCCGCATTAAATTTCTGAAATTCAGCCCAATGCTCGGAGCCTCCTTTATAATGAGGAAAATTGATTGTATCAACAAAACAAAGTTCAAAATTAAAATTTTTTTGGTTGTAATATATCGATGTCGTATCCATATAATACTCATCTAAGATAAAGAGCGTATCTCTGCATACATTATTTGGAGTATTAAATTCGTGTTTAGCAATCATTAGGGTGCAGAATGCTTCAGAGTAAAGATTATCTGCCTCGTTTTGTGAAGCCTGTTTGGTAACAGCACACGAATAAAATACAATTAAAAAGAATATTATAAAGTTCCCCATGCTTCTCATTTAATTACAATTTGGATCAAATAACAAGTGTGCCCCGTTCTCAGCTCCACCAATATTTTTCCAAGTTCCAAGATACTTAGAAATATCGAATTTTCCATTTCCAAATTCATCAACAAATCCCATAGCTTCAGCAAAATTGGGATGTTCATTAACTAGATTTGGTGTATTAACCAATAGATGAAAATAATATTCATAATCTGAAGGATCACCAAGTCCTCCATTAAGTGAATGTAAAGAACCAATTATTAATTTTTTTAAATGAGTGAAAAATAATACATGTTAATCACCTGTCAATACTTCTCCATCTGCAAAAGATTCAACCAAATCTATATAGTAGTCTGTATTAGGAAGACCAGTTGTTACTCCATCTTCGTCCGTAGTCCAAATATAAAAGTCATTAGGCAGTGGACCTTCATTACTTTCCGACCAAATTTTTACCAAATATGAATGAAGAAATTCGTGTATAAACTGTCCTCCAATTAATGAATTGGGGTCAATGTCTGGAAATCCAGGATTTGATTGTTGTCCATTACAAGCACTTTTTGGCACAAGCATAGTTGCCGTCCCAGCTGACCAATTTGCTATCGTTCTAAATTTATCACCATCAGTCAATTTGAAATTCTGGAGAAATAAATCTTTATCTACACTTTCCATTTCTTTCAACATCCCGCATAGCCAATTATCATTTCCTACAGTAGTCAAATTTGTGAAATAATCATACAAACAAGGACAATCATCTTTTAATGCACCAAAATCAATATGGTCAGGACTTGTAAAAGCATTTTCCAATGATGTCAAATCCATATTGCCTCCATTTTCAAAACAATTTTGTGAAATAGCGTTTGCAACAACATCTTTATTAGGGTAACACGGATCGATTACATTTTCATAATCAACAAATAATTGAGTTATCTTTCTGCCATCTGTTGTACCTTCCAAATTTCTTATACAATCACAATTAAGAGGATATTTTTCGCACAAAACATCATATGTTGTCAAATAAACAACACTAACTGTATCACCTCCATCCCCTATAGGGATAGGTCTAGGGTCTTCACCTCCATCCCCAATCGGATTCCAACCGCTACCACCAGCACCGCCGCCACCCGTAGGAGTTCCTCCATCACAACCTACAGTAGTTTCTGTATATGGGTCTCCGCATGCTGTAAAAGACCAAGTCTCTGTTCCTGTGGAGCCAGAGTAAGTTGTACAATCTAGGTATGTAATCTCTATAGCATAACAATCTCTAATTGAAGATTCCAAGCCTTTGCCTTTTAAAGTAAAAAAGATCCTAAATTTTGACTACCCCACCGCAAGCGGATGGAGCATTCGCCAAAATTTTTCCAACCTAAAGGTCGGTATTCGGATCTTTTTTGTGATAAGGCGTTTTTATGCAAAAACATCTTTTTATGACTCCGACGCAAGCATCGGAGAATTTAAGTATTAAATTCGGAACTTAATTGTTCCGTTAGCATATTTACAATTTCACAATCTACATCGCGAAAAATAGTATCTGTAATCACATGCAAGTGGGTGAGTTTGATATATTGAGAAATACTAAAAGAATAATCTTCCTACAATATATCTTCTCTAGAATAGGTGCTATACAAATAAGAACCATCATTTTGTTTTGCTGAATACATGACAGCGGACACCCCGGATGTATTCGGTTTTAAAAATGCGGTTACTCCCTGTCCATAAGTTTCGTATTCAGGAAGTAATATATTTTGCCATGATGGGTAACCAAAATTGTATACCATCTGATCGATAAAAGGATCAACAGCATCTTTTGCTATTAGATCATCAATGATAGCTTGAGTTTCTTTGGACAGACTTCGGGATATTGAGCCAGAAACTCCATTTTTTAAAAATGATTCGATAAATCCTATTGTAGAAAAATCAGTCATTATTTGGTTGTCTGATTCTAGCTCATTCGGTTGGAGGTTAATATTGTTATCATTGTTATCAGTAAATTCGGCTGAACAAGAATTAAAAATGATCAAGAGTAAAAGTATAAATAAAAAAGAGTACTTTCGAAATATCATAATTGTTAAGTTTCACATAATATATGTATCCTGCATTCAAGTATTTATTAGTTGAATGCAGGATCTTATAATCTCAACTACGGTAAAGTAAGTTACTTTACATTTTATATATTTTGACTTCAATTTAAACATCTATCATGAATAAGATACTCCAAATCGCACTTTTTATACTTATATACACACAATCTTTTGGACAGGGACTAACAGAGAAATACTCCTCATTTGATGTGGGGCTAGTCGCAGGTACACTTAACTTCACAGGATCTGATCTAAACCTTAATTTTTCAGAAAATTCCATCAGGGAGCTTGAATACAGTTTTGACAAGAAACTAGACGCCAAGCATTCATATAATGCAATTAAAGTAGGATTCAAATGGGGAAAGTATAGCGGATTGAGTTATTCATTATTCATGCATGCCGCTCTGGGTGATGGTAAAAATAAATTCGGAATGTCAGTCGGGTACAACTACCCTATTGAAGTAGGTATTTTTGATATATTAATCAGACCTTCTATTGCTTTTTCTGGGGTCAATTCTACTTATGAAATCGGGACAACCAAAATTGATACATTTGGAATAGTGATAGACGACACCGACTACGTTGACAGAACACTCAACATAGCAATTACTAATTCTACTTGTTATGTAACACCAAAAATCGAAACCACTTTCTTAATAGAGCAAAAGTTTGGTATCTCCTTATCAGCTGCCTATGATATACCATTCAACAGCTCTGAGCAGGATATTGATTTTAAAGCGGAAGATTTCGATTCTACCTCTTTACCTTTTGACAGTGAATTTCATAACTTCACTGTAGATGGAATCACACCTACAGGAGACATTTTTACTTACCATGGTATTGTATATTCCCTAGGGATCAGTTGGTATTATAACCGAGAATAAATTTATTATTCGACAGCTTCATAAAGTGGATTTTTCAGTACACCCCATTTACCATCTTTTTTAGCGGGGAAGTATTTATGTCCAGGGTAAGCTAATTTGAATTCATCTAATTCAATAGGGATAATTATATCTCCCGCATTGTTAATCAAGCCCATTTTTCCATTTCGCGTAACAATTGAGAACCATTTTGATTTATCTTTATTTGCATTTCTTTCTCCTACAGAATTATATCCATTTTTGACATTACCGGAAAGGTAGTCCTCGACTGTTAGGTAATTCGCAACCTCACCTTTCTTAACTAAAGAAAAATATTTCGAATTTTTACTTGTTCTAAAGTTTGTATTTTCTGACAACTCTTTTATCAACTTACCCGCTACATCATATACTTTATATCTATCATCACTTCCTTTAACTACCATTATTTTATTACCAACAATATTTATACTTTTCATACTATCTTTTAGCACTACTTCTCCTTCCATATTTATGATGCTTAGATACCTTGTTTTGACTATCCCTCTTCTTCCTCGTTTAGCTTTTTTATAATTTCCAGCTACAATAAATGCCCCATTTCTTTTTGCTCTCCTAAATGTAAAGGGCATAATTTCTGTACTCGTTTCCATGTTAAAAAGACCCGACAACGTATCTCTATTTTGAGCTAAATAATTTCCTGCCCTTATGTTTTTACCAGACACTTTAAACGGGTGGTTGATCATTGACTTTGTATTGACATCAAATACAGCTGTATTATATTTAGAAACAACTATTATAATTTTATTCTCTTCACCCAAACTATATATGTGTTCTCCCACAGCATTTGGTACTCTCTCTCCGTCTAAATCGACTAACTCATAAAGGTCATCATCTTTAGTCAATGCAAGATAATTATCAGTTACGAACCTTATTCGCCTGTATTCAAGAGGTACAATTATATCACCTCTATTATTAACAACTCCCTTCTTATAGTCAAGGGACACTATAGCTCTATCAGATCGCATTTCCTTGATATTGGGTTTACCAACTAATGTTTTGACTATTTCACCTGTAGGGCTTCTTACCGTAGCCACATTTGTTATGTATTCGTTTTGAATAGTATATTTATCACTAAATACAAAAAACACCTTTTCTCTAACACCCGAAGATATAGTATCCCTAGTGGCTCTATTTATAGCTACATATTTATACGATCCATATTTGGATCTCTCAGCGTAGAAATCAAGCCAATCATATTCCTTTTTCAATTTCTCTAACTTTTGATCTTTCTCACTTTCCTCCTTTTTGCTTGAAACTGTTTTTTGATATGCATCTACCTCCGCATGATCAACTTCATAACCTTCCGTATCGAAGTATCTTTGCACTCGCCCCGTCCTCATATCAAAATACTTACCGCTGGACCATACTTGGGGTGCATCAAATTCACATGGTGCCAAGAGTTCATTTTTCACATTTTTCATCCCATATTTTCTAGCACTCCTTATACTTACAAGGTTAAGGTTATTGTTTTGCTGGTCCAAGTGTAAATTTATAGATTCAGCATCCGTGATAATCGGTTCTACTACCCAATCAAGAGACTGGCCGTCAACAGAAAATGAAATAGCAAAAAAAAACAGGATACTAAGAGTTGATGTTATTGATTTAAAAAAAGCAGTCATTAGATACAGATTATAGACGTTATTGAAAGTATGTAATATTTTTGAAGGTGTAAATATATAATTAATATATATTTGCCATTATTATAATAACGAACAACGAACCAGCATTACATGAAAATCAACATAGTACTTATCATTGCATTATCGACAATGATCATATTGGGATTGACAAATTGCAAATCCTCTAAGTTTACGGGGCAAACTACCCTTCTCGAAAACACAACTTCTGGAAAATTAGCAGTTAAAGCTAGTGGGTATGGCAAAACTAAAGGTGTATCCGTAAGGAATGCTATTGAAAATGCATTCAAAAACATTGTCATGAGGGGAATACCTGGTTCTAACCAAAGTACTCCATTGCTCGGTAAAAATTCTAAAAATGCTTACAAGGCAAACAAGAGATTTTTAGACAATATGTTTGAAAATGAAATCAATTCTTTCATTCTAGAACAAAAAAATAGCAACTACAGTTTTTTCTCAATTAATGCTCCTTCTTCGGAAGTAGAATTACTTATAAATCTTGCAGCACTTAGGTCTCACCTAGAGCAAAATGGAATTATTCGAGAATTTGGATTGTAGTCATATCAGATAAATTTCAAAACACATGAAAACAAAACTTCTATTTTTTTGGAGTTTTATATTTGTTGTTACAGCAAACATAAACCTTCCAGCTCAAGATACTGCTCCTGCAAAAATACAACCCAAAGTGATGGTCATCCCTTATACCACTAGTGATGGTAGTATATCTTCGGAGTTAGAAAAAAATGATCTGGTCAGACTTGCGATTTCTAATGTCAAAGAAGCTTTTGACAAAAGAAACTTTCCTACGGTAGATCTTGGAGCAAAGCTAAAACAGCTTCGTAACGATAAAGTGATGGAACTGGAAAATCAAACTTCAATCAAGCAGGATCTAATCGAAATCAGCGGTGCAGACATGTATATAGAAACTGAGACTACTATCAATAGGTCTGGTGGTGGAAACAGTGTAACCATCATATTATCGGCATATGATGCATTTACAGGTGTCTCGCTAGCGAACAAGTCTGGTGTATCCCCAAGATTCTATACTGAAAGCTTCGAAAAGTTAGTAGATAAGGCAGTAAGTGAAATGACCGATGATTTCATGAATACACTACAGATGAGATTTGACGACATCAATGCCAATGGTCGAATGCTGGCAATGAATATCTCATTTTCCGAAGATAGTGAATTTGATATGGATCACGAATTTGAAGATTTAGATATGGTATCAGACAAGGTCGAGGATTGGTTGGAGCGCAACTGTTTTGGATCTTACTATCATATCCAAGGTGTAACCGCTACAAAAATGATCATTGATGAAATGAGAGTACCTCTCAGAACTGAAGACGGCAAAAACTTCAGGATTTCAAAATTTGTTCAAAAATTCAGAAAACACCTTAGGACTCTTGGGTTAGAATCTAGCAGAGATCTACAAGGGGGCAGAATATTCATAACTATACAATAACTAGTGACATGATAAAGTATTTGACATTTTTAGCGGGGTTATTTTTAAGTACCAGCTCCTATAGTCAGGATATATTGGTAAATGAAATCAAAAACGACATCCCAACTGTATCAACCGATGATATTCTTGATAGATTCCAAACAGCTATCCAAGAAGACTATGGATTAATATATGTTGACCTCACTCTAGAAGAAGTAGGTGAAACTAAAATGGCAGGAATAGACACTAAAACTGCCCTAATAGCTGATCTTACCATAAGAGTATATAGCTTGATAGACGAATCAAAAATAGACTATAAAACTTTCAAACTATCTGGATCTGGAAGAAACATTACCAAAGCAAGAAAGAGCATGATAAGAGCAATTTCTAGATCAAAAAGAAAAATAAATACTTTCTTAGCATCAGCAATGAAAAATGCTCAACCAACTAACTGTGCTTCATTGTCCACAATTGTAAGCAACTATATAAATACATCACAGTACAAAAAGGCATATTCTATAGCATCATCCAGAATAAAAGGATGTAACGATACTATGTGGATACTCAAACAAAAAGTCTATGATAGCTATCAAAATGAGTTTTGTGAAAGACATATCACAAAAGTGAATGCCTACTTAAGTACAAAAGATTACGCAAAAGCTATAAGAGAAATTCAAAATGTAAGTGTAACATCAAAATGCAATAACGAGCTGAAAGGCATCATAAGTATAATCAAAAATGACTATCAGACAGATTATGACCAATCATTTGTCTCTTTCATGAAAAGCTTAGAATTGCAGACATTGGAAGAAAAGGAAAGACGAAGACTCATCGATATGTTGTTGGTAAATAATATTATAGATGACAAATAAATTTTGTGCAATTTTAATTTGCATTCTAAGCTGGTGCAACGCGACTAGCCAAACTACTGCAATAATGGTTTCTGATGTAAAAGTAAGCCAATCAGACTTTCAACCTACGGCTCAACTTATAAAAGAACACATGGAGCAGTCTCTTCTTGAGCATGACTTTATTACAGTAATAGATAGAGACATGACATATCTTACTGAAAGAGAACGTAGAATCCAGAAAAGTGAATCATTCATGGATGGTAAGTATGTAGCGCAGGATAAAGCCGTGGGAGCGAACTGGATATTTGAAATCGTATTTGACGACAAAGAAAAGGCGCTAACCCTCCAAATATTAGATGTAGCCACTAATGAAAAATTCTTCTCAAAAAAATATAAAATCAAGCGATTCCTATTGGAAGATCTCAGTGTAGAGCGGCCAAGATATTTCGGAAGATATATTGAAGAGAAAGTCGCTGAGATCATGAAAGATCTTGACATTGGAAGCACAGTTAGTATCCAACTATTCGAACTTGGAGAAACAAAAGGAAACAAGGCTTTAGAGGTAGTACTTCTCTGTAAAAATGGATGTAACCTCAGACGTTCTATGAAACTAAAAGTATATAAAGAAGAAGCATCTAAAGGTGAATCACTATACAAGAAGAAAATTCTAATTGGCGAAGTAGAAGTAAAGCATGTAGAAAGCAATAAGGTTTATATTGCAAAAGTCAAGGACGGCAAAAAAGAAATATTTGAAAGTTACAATGCAGGCAATACCTTAATTTGTCTGAATGAAAACTAAGATAAAAACAAACCATGTTATCTATCACGAAATCGATCTAAAATATTAATTGATATATGATGAAACATACAATTCTCCTCTTTATACTTTCTCTTGTGTTCACTATGTCGTATGCACAAGAAAAAGAGCATGTAATTGACTACCTAGAAAACAGAGTTTACTCTGACAAGTCACCCGCAGAATATTTAATTGACGATCAGAAATTTGAGATTCCAGCTGCCTTTCTCGAAGATATAATGACCGGATTTGAAGCTGGAATTAATAATACTGCTAGATTTGGAAACACAACCAAAGGAAAAATACAGACGAGTAAATATGATACCGAAGGAAGTGTTCTTCTATTCGCAAAGAAACCTGCACATTATATGTTCGTTCTTAAAGTTCTGAATTTTAAAACCATAGAAAATGAAAAAGGTAGTGGTGGTGAATTACAATTTGATGCTGATATAAAATGTTTCGATTTGATCAAAGGAACGATCGTAATGCAAAGGAATGTAAAAAAAGAAGGTGTCTATTCATCACTCCAAGAACTACAATACACATCAAATTCACTAAGTAAAGGTATGGCCAAAAAAATAAGAGAGACTACTTACGCTGGTATAAAAGATGTTTTTCCTACTAGTAATTTCATCACATCACTAGATGAAGTAATAGGTGACAAAGTAAAGTCAATCAAAGTTGGCAAGCATAGATATAGTTTGCAGGGATCACCCAAATATGCCTATGCACATATAGTGGATAAAGAATATGAAATAGATGGAAAAAGAGCTTACACATTTACTTCGATAGGCCTTTTAAAATTGCCTAAAGTCACGGGAAGCATAGTCATATATAAAGTAGGTGATGGAAAAAAGCAAATCTTGTCTGCTTTCAATGAAGGAAAGGATGTTTTCGTTAGCCCAACACAATTAGGCCCTGCAAAGTAAATCGTAGGATATTCCATTACCCCAATTCAAATATGCAGTTATGAAATACACATCGAATATATACGTAGTTCTCTTTTTCTGTTTCTGTACTCAACTTACATATGGGCAGGATCAATCTATCAATATTTCTGTTGCCTCTCCAAAGGTTAAAGCAACTGACAATAAGGAAAACCTAAGATCTATTATAAAAAGTGAAATCGAAAAATCCATTGTTGGAATATCAGATTATGTTACGCTGGTAGAAAGAGATTATTTAGAACAGATTAACTATAGAAGGGCCGAACTAAAAAGAGATGACAATCCTAATATTGCATCTGGAGCTATGACAGGAGCTAACTATTTATTGGAATCAAAGGTTTCTTTAGTCAAGTTCGACGAAGGTCAAAAAGTAGTAGAAAAAGCAATAAAATCAAGAAGAGAAAACAGATATGTATATTGGAATAAAGTCAACTACACTATAGATTTCGAACTAATAAATGTTGAAACGGGAGAAATAGCGTCACAATATAGAATGAAGTCAGACGGAATGGGATACGAGATGTTAGAACGAAAATCTCCTAACCGAACTAAATTAATAAATAAGGCGCTATTGGAATCAAGATCTTGCATGAGAAATGTCATAGAATATATGGTCTTGTCAACACTAATTGTAAAATCAAGAATTATTGACATCAACGAAATTAAAAAAGACAAGGCAAAAAATATTCTTATTGAAGGAGGTCGCAAATCTCCTTTTAGAGGAGGATTAAAATTTGACATCCTTAAAGTATATAATCAAGACATAGGAGGCGAAACTATCCAACGACAAGAAAAAATCGGCGAAGCAAAATACAAGGATAAATTTGATAGAGTATCTCAATGTTCTGTTTCAAAAGGAGACAAGGAAGTACTCAAAGCATTTAATGAAGGTGCTCAGCTATATTGTGTTCCTAGAGATCTGAAATACCTGGAAACATGCGGTCAATTCTTATTCATACCGTCGAAAAAGAGCAATGCTGCAAGTCTTGATCAAGCACTAAAACCATCTCCAAAACCAAGCACCAATAAAGAATCTAAATCAAGCAGTACAACAAAGAAGAAAAACACAAAAAAAGTAAAGAGAAAGAGTGGAAAGTAGTAATCTGAATATAATAATAGGTTCACAGTCAAGGAATATTTTAATCCTAAATACGAACATATATTTATTAAAAATATTTTATAAATCAGATGCGATTATTTAACCTTTCATGTATTTTCATAATTATTTCTATATCATCCTATGCACAAGATAAAGATGAAGTAATCAGATATTTAGAGAATAAGCAATATGCAGATAAATCCTATGTAGAGTATATAATTGACACTAAAGATGTACAGTTTGGTGAAGGCGTCTATAGGGATTTACATAGTAATTTCAAATCAGAAATTGAACGCTCCTATAGATTTCTAGGTGTAAACAAACATTCAGAAAACAAAGGTGATAGTAAATTAAAAGTTACCAAGGATATAATAAAAAAACCTAGTCATTATTTATTTATTCTAAAGATTGCAAATTTCAAAGTAGAAGACACTAGTTCTAATTTATCCAACTACATATTGGATGCGAATATTAAATGTATTGATTTAATATCTGGACTTAACATAGGACAAGTAAGTTTTAGAAAAGCTGGAAGTATAATTATTAGCAATATATCATCTGAAGAACAAACATCTTTTAGTTTAGGTTTAGGTGCAAAAATTCGGCAGATTATGGTTCCATTCATACGAAAGACTTTCCCAATAACTAACCATATTACGAGGTTTAAGCGTTTAAAAAAGAAAAATGAATTACACGTTAATGTAGATCGGAAAAAATATTTTCATCAAGGGTCTCCTAAATACTTATTTGCCCACATGGTTGATCAAGAATACAATGTAGATGGCAAAAAAGTCTTTACGTTCATCAAACTAGGAATACTCCATTCAGTAGTTAAACCTAAAAAAGGAGAAAAAGAAATTTCATATTTATTTAAGGGAGAAAGAAAAAAGATTGTTTCCATTTATAATGAAGGAATAAAAATCTACATTACTAATGTGATTCTAGGTCCTGACATTTAATCTCTGTTTCTGCCTTTTATATCAATAAACAACTATGAAAAACAAGATTACTCCTATTATTATATTCATGCAATTGTTATTCGTAGGTTGTTCCTATAGCCAAGATCTATCAGTAAACCTATTAGTAGCTGAGCCAACATTAGACACTATCAGTCAGGTGCAGAATATTAAAGGAATAATAAAAAGTGGAATTGAAAATGCAATAATAGGTGTATCAGATTATATCACTTTAGTAGAGCGAGAAGATCTAGACAAAGTAAAAGAATGCCGATTATCATTACAAAATGAAGACGACCCGGATGTAGCATCGGCGTCTATGATAGGTGCAAACTATCTATTAAAATCACAGGTCAGGAATATTAGATTTAAAACAGGAGAAAAAGCAATTGGCAAAGATGCTCGATCGACAAAACCAAAAGACAGATTTGTTTACTGGCATAAAATTAACTATACAATTGATTTCGAATTAGTAGATATTACTACTGGTGAAGTTGTATTTAAGTACAAAATGTCTCCTGATGGTTTAGGTTATGAAGTTCTTACTTCTAAATATCCTCCAAGATTGGATATAATGAGAAAATCATTACTGGAGTCTAAACAATGCATGGGCAATATAATTCAATACATGATAATGTCATCTTTGGTGGTGAAGTCAAGAATTATTGGTATCAGTAAAATCAAAAAAGATAAAGCAAAGCAGATTTTAATAAAGGGAGGATCTCGAGCCCCATTTAGAGGGGGATTGGAATTTGATATTATAAAAGTTTATACACAAGATTTATTAGATCAAAAAATTTTAAGACAAGAAAAAATAGGTACAGCCCAATTTGAAGAAAAATATGATAGATTATCAATGTGTACAGTTTCGGAAGGAACAAAAGAAGTATTAACAGCATACAATAATGGGTTCGCATTATACTGCGTTCCAAAGGACTTAAAGCAGGTTGAAAAATGTGAACTGTTCTTAGGATTAAAATCTAAAACAGCGAATGCAGTTTCATTTGCCGCTGCAACCAAATCGCCTAATAAAAAAACTGTTACTCCTATTATCATTTCAAAGAAACGAACAAAAAACACAAAAAAAGTAAAGAGAAAAAATCAGTCTAAAAAAAGTTTGCACAAAAAAAATAAGAATTAGACAAATGGATTAATTGGGATCTTTAAACACCTTCTAGATGAGAGAAAACAAAAATTTTGATTCATTTTTAGACTGCCCTAAAAATATATTACAACCATATTAAATATTCAAGTATCTTTGCTCCAATAAACTCATAGGTACTATGAATGATCTTCTTGCGATATTATCAGAACCGTGGGCCATCAGAGCACTAATCACTTGTTCTCTCATTGGCATAATGTATGGCGTATTGGGGTGTTTTATCGTGCTCCGAAATATGTCTCTTATTGGTGATGCATTATCACATGCAATCTTACCGGGAGTGTTTTTTGCCTTTATTCTATTTGGTTATAGTACCATTGGTTTCTTCATGGGATCAGTAGTAGCAGGACTTTTAACCGCATTATTGATCACATGGATACAGCAGAATATTAAGACAAAAAATGATGCAGCTATCGGTATTGTCTTCACTCTTATGTTTTCTATTGGTGTAATCGGGATCAGCTGGCTCAACAATGAAGGTGGTGTCCATTTAGATCTGAAAGACTTTCTGATAGGGAGTATCATGGGAATATCAAATGAAGATATCATACTGACTTTATTAATAACAATTTATACTATAGGTAGCGTAGCATTGTTCTATCGATTTCTATTTATAACAACTTTCCAACCAGTCATTGCTAGCACAATGGGTATTTCTACCAAAATGGTGCATTATTTTTTAATGTTGATGTTATCATTTGCAATTGTTGCAGGACTCAAGACCGTAGGTGTTATATTAGTTGTAGCTCTTTTAATAACGCCTTCATCAACAGCACTTCTGTTGTCGAATAAATTAAAATATGTTATAATAATTTCCGCTATAGTCGGATTATTTTCTTCAGTCCTAGGTTTGATATTAAGTATTATTTATAATACACCTCCTGGACCAGCAATGGTTCTTGTTGCAGCATCTTTATATTTTATTGCAGCTTTGTTTTCGCCAGAGAAAGGATTAGTGCTAAGAACTATTAGATCGTATAGACAACGACAAAAAATAGAGAGGGAAGATATTCTTAGGCAAGCGGTCAAACATTCGGCTCAAAATCCACTGACAATATCAAAGCTTACGGATAGACTTGGTTTAAGTATACAAAAACTAAAAAAACATCTTAAATATCTTTCTGCCGAAGGAGTAGTTCTCGTAGATAAGGATATATCTCTTACAGCTAAAGGAATGGGCCAAGCACAATCTCTTGTAAGGGCACATAGGCTATGGGAATCATACCAAGTGCAAACTATGGGACTTACAGAGGGTCAAATCCACGATGAAGCCGATAGACTAGAACATCACCTTACTGATGAATTACTCGATGAAGTAGACAAGAAGCTCGGATATCCAGAGACTGATCCACATGGCTCTCCTATTCCAAGAAAATCGAAAAAACTGAACATGTCTCTGATATCTCAGAAGTTGAATATTCGACTTAGGATTTTGAAAGAGCAAATAAATGAATCAGTAGAAAGTGATCTTTGGGAATTAGGTCTATTGCCCAATACATTCGTCACCATTAAGAAAATCACCAGAGAAAAAGTGGTTGTACAACAGGGTCAAAAGTCAATAGAAATGGACCCTGAGCTAGCTGGTCAAGTTATAGTTTCTAGGAAGTAATTTAAAAGTTGGCAATGCTAAAGGTTGATAATTGAGAATATTGATAATTGAGGAGTTTTATTTTTGATATTTCTCACTCTTCTTCTCGGCTCGTTTCATCTAAACCATCGAATATCTGATTCAGTTTGTACATCTCATCGAGCGTATCATCCATATATATTGCGATCTCAGGAATTCTTCTCACATGATTTCTAATACGATAAGCGAGAGATTTTTTAATCCCTCTAATCTCTTTATTTAACTTTGCCAATACCGCTTCCTTATCCTCCGTATTGAAAACACTTACATACAACTTGGCCAATGACAAATCTGGCGTAACCAAAACTGATGTCACAGTCACAAAGGCATCTCCATATATATAAGACCCATCACTTTGGAGTACAATTCCAAAATTCCTTCTAATTAATTCCGCTACTTGTTCTTGTCTTTTCGATGCCATAACCTTTATTATTTATCCGGGCTGCCCAGATTTGTATCTTATTTACTTGAAATTAAACACATTCAACCAAACGAATGGTTCATCATTATCTAAATATGATTTTAAAACATTGCATAACCCTGTGTTCTATTTATTTAACAATATCCAGTTCCCATTGATTTCAAGATACCTACCATTAGGAAATACTTTTTTGAAAGTTGTATCAAAATATCTCTGTGTCTTCTTTTTATCCTTCTCGAAAAAGTATAACCTATTGAATAACAATAATCCATCATCTGCTATTCGATACGATAAGAAACGAAGAAACTCTTCAGATTCAAACTCTTCTGGAATGTAGTCACTCACAAACACATCCATAGCTACAAAATCATACATTCTAGTATCGATCTCTACAAAGTGCAAAGCATCTGTACATATAGTAGAAACTTCTGAAGCAAGATCGTTGATTACATATTTACTTGCTAGATAAATGATATCCTCATCTATCTCAACCGCTGTATAGGAATAATCCTGTTTGAAGTATTGCTCCAACATATAAGGGATACTACCCAATCCTAGACCAAGCAACAATACCGAATCAATATCATATTTCTCAATTCCAATTTTCTTAAATGCGTCAAAGAAGTTATCATACCTATTACCATAGGAATATATTGCCTCAGGAGTTACCAATTGATATTCTCCTTTGACCAACAGTACATCCAATTCGTCATTAAATACAGAAGACGTACTCTCTAGGTGAACATCTACGAAATAAGATTTAATTATTTTCCAAAATGGCTGTTTCATACTATGCTTATGATAGTGCAAAACTAGTGAATTAGTGCCAAACTATGAACTCTATAACTAGAAAGGTGCATTTCAGGATGTCCTTTATTAAATAAAACGATTAGTGCTTTCAAGTCTCATTTTCAGAATCGTAAAATCGCTAGAATTGCTGAATCAGCCAGCCCGCCATTTTACAATTCGCTACACTGCCCATCTCATTTTGCTTCGCAAAATCACTTGACCTTCATATGAGGCTGACTATATCAAAATACATATCACAGTATTTTGATGATTTAGCGATTCAGGCAGGTCCACAAAACAACAATAACTCATGAGGATTTCGCAGAATTGCATCAAACTAGAATGACTTGGCGCCCTAAACATTAGAGTGTAATCAAGCTTTAGAAGGAGAGGAACAAGTTACTTGCCAGCTTTTTCCCAGATCCTATATTTCGAAGTATTTAGGAAAACATGCTCTAGGATAACTCTATCTTCATCTGTAAGAGGAACATTCCTACGAGCCATAACTTTCTCAGCTGTTTCTATTGCCTTTTTAAGTAGGTAGGTCTTAAATCCAGACGCCCCGCCCCATGCATAGGATGGTATATAGTTCCTAGGATATCCACTACCAAAGATATTAGCATTCACACCTACTACTGTCCCCGTGTTAAACATAGTATTAATCCCTGTCTTAGAGTGATCCCCCATGATTAACCCACAAAATTGCAGTCCAGTTTTTGTAAATTTCTGATCTTCATATGACCATATTTTTATCTCGTCATAGTTATTTTTCAGATTCGAAGTATTCGTATCAGCACCCAAATTACACCATTCACCTAGGACAGAGTTCCCTAAGAATCCTTCGTGCCCTTTATTAGAATAACCAATCAGTATGCTATTATTTATTTCACCTCCTACTTTACTATAAGGACCAATAGTTGTTGCCCCATAGATCTTCGTCCCCAATTTCAAAATTGAGCCTTCACACACGGCAAGTGCACCTCTTACTACACTACCTTCCATAATAGTAGCATTTTTGCCCACATAGATAGGTCCTGTACTCGCATTCAGTATTGCACACTCTACGGAAGCACCTTTTTCCAAAAATATAGCTTCAGGGCTGATCACATTATTGGTCTCACTCAATGGTTCAGACCTCCTTCCTTTCGTCAATACTGCAAAATCGTTTCTTATCTCTATATCATTATGAGTAAATAGATCATTCGGTCTGATCACTCTTCGAATAAGGTCAGTGTCATTCGACACATCTATACCCTCTAATTCTGTTATCCCTTTATCATCGATAAGGCTATCAAACTGGTCTCTAGTAAGTCTAGCAGCTAATAATTCATCGCCTTCCAATATCGCTTCATTAGTCCCTAACTGCTTGATGAGTTTAAGTAATTTAGGAGTAGGCAAAACTGTGCTATTGATTATGATATTATCATCTTCAATACGAATTGGAAATTTCTCGGATAAAAAATCTTGGGTGATATAACTCCCTTCGGCTTCAAGGTGCTTTTCCCATTTTTCTCTTATTGTAAGTATACCAACTCTGAGTTCGCATATTGGTCGAGTAAACGTGAGGGGAAGAAGACCTTCCCAGTTATCATCGTCGAAAAGTATGATATTTGTATTCATGTCAATTGGTGGTGGAAGTTTTCATTTTCCGCTAAGGGTGAAACATTAAAATATAGGTATAAAAAAAGCCCTCAGTTGAGGGCTTTTGATATTTTTAATTTTCTTCATTTTCAACTTCTTCTTCAGGCTCAGGTTTTGACGTAAGATTGTCAAACTTGGCAAATCTTTTGTTGAATTTATCAATTCTACCCGCAGTATCTACGAACTTCATTTTACCAGTAAAGAACGGATGAGATGAAGACGAAATTTCCAATTTTATTAATGGATAATCGTTACCATCTTCCCAAGTTACTGTTTCTTTTGAGTCAGCACATGAGCTAGACATGAAAGAAATGTCGTTTGATATATCTTTGAAGATTACTTTTCTGTATTCTTTTGGGTGGATACCTTTTTGCATAACTAATTTATTTTCAGTTCTTTATTACGTTTTGAAGCGCAATAAAAAGTATTGAATTGCTCTTCTTCTATTATTCGGAGTGCAAAGATACTATTTTTAGTCTATTATACCAATAGATATACGCTCAAAATAGAGAAAATATACTCATGCTTTCTCATATTATAAGTTGATGATACTTATAAACGACTGATTATTAAATTTAAACGCGGAATATTATAATAAATATATGACAAGATAACTATAAATTCGTCCATGATTATTAAAATTTTACTAAATCCCATTATCTACTAAGCAATAACACTCAATGCTTCTATCTTCATGAAATGAATGCGTTCCGTCTACTCTCAATTTTGATTTTTACTATGGCTTTTTTTAATACCGCAAATGCTGAGTATCAAATTTCTGGAAGGGTAAATCTATCCCCTGATTGGCAAAGGCAGATATTCCTTTCTACTATCAATAAATTAGATGATTATTATAAATCAGATCCGTCTGACATCATACAAGTAGGTTCTATCAATGAGGATGGTAGTTTCATACTCAATGGAGACAATCTTCCTCCTGATGCACAATTTTATAGATTATACTTAATAAAAGAAGAGAACACCGAGTTTGATGCCTGTGTTTATATGGGCGGTGATGATCACAACTTTATTCATATTATTTTAGATAATCATACGCGCATACATATAATACCTGACCAAAACAATAATTCACCATTTGCAAATTATAAGGTGTCAGGCAGTAAGCCTAACAACCTTCTCAAATCACTGAGCAAACTGGTATTCCCGAGTTTCTATTTCCACAAAATCAAGTTTCCTTCAGAATTGCAGTTTTCAAAACAAAAACTGAATAGAGATCTTTTTCATTTTGCAGACACATGTCAGAATACCCTCGTTTCATTGGCGGCATTGGTTAATACAGATATGGATCAATATTTTGAAGAAGAATCTGAAAGGTATGAGGTATTTGCCGATAGGCTATCTAACCGATTACCTAATCATGACTATACTGATAACTATTTCCGAAAACTTAAATATCATCAGGGAAGTAATGTCATGAATTCAAACTTACCCTGGTGGGCTTCTTTATTAATAGGTATACTTATTTTTTCTCTTCTCATTTCATTCTTTAGAATAAGAAAATTATCAGAATTACTTAAAGCCAAAAAGCAACATGTAGCGACTATCATTCAAAAGAAAACACCCGCTTTAACGCAACAAGAAGAAAAAATTCTTAACCTCATCTCAGAAGGTAAATCCAACAAAGAAATTGCAAATGGATTGTTTATAGAACTAAGTACAGTAAAAACACATCAATAAATTGTACGCAAAACTCGAAGTAAAAAACAGAACTGAAGCGAAACAAAAAGCCGAAAGCCTATTATCCGCTGGGGTCTAGTCCTCTTTTCAACCCTCTGCTCCATCGATTAAACACCCTACTATTCTTGAATTCGAACCAAAGCTGTCTTAGTTTTGAATCGAAAACATTATTAATAATCAGAGTTACTTTTAGCTCTAAAAATTCAAGAATTATGAAATTCAATTCAATTATTCTTTCCGTACTATTTTTCGTTGGCACTGGACTTATTTATCAAAGTTGCATTTCGGAAGCCGCCGCTAACACTCACATAAAAACTATCGAAACAAAACAATGGACAACTTTGGACAATGCAATAAAACTATCCAGAAAAGACAAGAAAAAGATTTTGGTGGATGTATATACCGACTGGTGCAAGTGGTGTAAAGTGATGGATGAAAAAACATTCCAAAATAAAGAGATCAAGTCATACTTGGAAGGAAATTACCACTTAGTAAAATTTAATGCCGAGCAGAAAGAAGAGGCAACCTTTAAAGGTAAAGCTTATTCTTATGTTTCAAATGGAAGAAGAGGCACTCATTCACTAGCTGCAGAGCTGCTAGATGGTCAATTATCTTATCCATCTTTGGTGGTGTTAGATTCTGACTTGAATAAACTGCAGACTATACGAGGCTACAAGTCTCCTGAGCAGTTATCAGAATTACTGGATTCGAATTAGAAGAATATAAAAAAACTGAGTGATTGCCGAAAAGACGATCACTCAGTTTTAATATTAAAAATACAATACCTATAAGCCGGATTCTGTATCCATCAAAGATGGACCTCTATCATTTATCTATTCTGCCTACCCCTTTTGACATACATAAGTATAAGTGCGAACGACACCCTCCATCCGAAGACGGGTCAAAATATACGTGACATTGCAGCCCGCAAGGTTTATCCACTCCCAATATTGCTACTGAGAACCGTGAGCTCTTACCTCACATTTTCACCTTTTCCAAAAATCACAAAAGCGAGATCTGGTAGTTATTTTCTGCGACACTGTCTATCTCCAATCCTAAAATCAAAGTCCACCCGTTAGATGGTGCGGTGCTCTACGCTGTCCGGACTTTCCTCTACTTCTGCAAGTAGCGATAGAGCGGTATTGTAGTACAAAGGTAGAGTTTATTCCATTAGCACATCAATTAAATTCAATTTTGTGAGTTCTTATTTAAGTAAAATCGATCTTTGCAGATCATAATGAAAAAAGCAAAATAAGTATACCATTTGACAGCGTATTGAATTGTTCAAAATGGCCAACTAAGTAGATTCATCATTTTATATAGTAATATAATGCAAATGTTATAAACCAAGACATTTCATAAAGAGTAAAAATCAATAATTCTACGTACTTTTGAAAACCATAGCTATCACTAACATCATGAAATTCATACTCACCTTGTTTGAACTCACAACTTTCTCTTGTGCAAAGGACAATATAGAAATTATCCCACTGGATGAAATCAAAAAATACATTCATATTTCTCATACAAGATTGATCGACAATTCTGCCATTCACCCAAAATCAACCAATATAGACTATACCAATTTTGACATTACAATGCTCGGAGGAGATATAGCACATCTAATTTCTCACGACAATCAAACGATGGATCTAATTGACAGTACTTTTAACATTAAAGCCAATACTACATTTTGGTCTCTCGGAAATCATGATTATAGTAACCCCGTCTTGATTCAATCTTATACGACTCGTCAAGCTCATTATACACACCATCAAAATGGAATTACATTTATAATTCTAGATACGCAAAAAGATTCCTGCCGCATTATCAATGAACAACTTCAACTAGTCAAAAATGTAATCGATACAATTTCGGAGTCCTCCCATTTGATAATTCTTGTTCATAAGCTCATATGGATGCCCGAACACCCCATATTACAAGATCAAATCGCAACAATTTCAAACGGGCAGATCGGAGAATCTCACTATTCGCTTTATTACAATAACTTTTACGAAGATATATACCCTAGGCTAGTATCCGCTAGTGACAAAGGTATTAATGTCCTATGCGTTGGAGGGGATATAGGGAAATATGCTAATGAATTTGAGTATACTACATCTGATGGAATTCAATATTTAGCATCTGGATTAAATTATCAATCTTCAGATGATCAATATTTAATTTTTGACCATAACCTTACCACAGAAGTTCTTACTTGGAAGTATGTGAAGTAGGCTTATGTTATTTATCTCAATTCGCAATAATAAATTAAGCCTTTTTGACTGTTATTTCCGAGTAAATCACATTCATTTGATAGAAATAAATCATTATTCCCAACAATTTTAAAAAGAACAATACATTACATTTTTTTTTAATGTGTAAATAACTATTTTTGAGGTACAATTAGTTTATTTTGATCAACAAAGACATTCTTAAGAAATCACGCAGCCTCATATACTATATGATTAGCGTACTATTGGTTTCTATACTTTTAGGTGGTGCTCACTATTATCAAGATGCAAGTGGGATAAAAAAAAACTCCCTTCAATCTTATTTAGATAACGAATTCGCCAAAGTAACCAACACTATAAAGAATTCACACCCAAAAGAAATAGATTATAATGCACTTTCAAAATCCCCGTATGATATCTTGATTCAAAATAGTGACAGCACTATTTTTTGGAATAATTTTATCACCCCACAAGAAAAACGTTATAAGAGTACGGAGGAATATGCTATCGTCTTTAAAGACATTAAAAACAAACACAATATTTCCGTTAGTCTCGATTTAAGAAAAAATGGGAAATTTTCAGATCACATCAAAGAAAATCTTCATCTATCATTTAACGCTAGAGGCAAAAAACATGTTTCAGCTTCAATAGTCGACGTTCAGAAAAATACATATGAAATAAGCACAACAAAAATCAAGCAATTTTCCATATCAAAGCAACTCTCTTATCTGTTTTATTTTCTTTTCATTCTTTTGTTTTTACAATTTATTTATCAGAAAATCTACGAAGAAAATAAAATACCTGTAGTAGCAGGAATTGCTACCGGCATACTCACATTTGCAATGGACTTCTTCTTCATTTCTAAAATATTTCAAGATACATATCTAGCTAGCATAAGAAATTCAAGCTGTCGAATTTGTCCAAATCTTCAAACATTTATGATTGGTATAGTCATAATTGCATACCTTCTTAAGATTCTCAAAAAATCACAAGCTTTAATTCAGATTAGTAGTAAAATAAAAAACGTACTGTTTCCATACTTGGTAACAAGTGCATTCATTTATCTGTGTTATATGGCAAAGGGGTTACTTTACTCAAACCCATTAAGCGATTTACATACAGAAATACTTCAATATACTAGCCAAGGAGTAATCTATCTGATCAGTTTCATACTAGGATTATCACTCGTATTTTATGGTTCTTTAATCTTATTCAAACAAATTTCCAATGACCAAAATCAATGGCCAAAGTATCTAAGTTATATTGCTGGAATAATTTTGACATATCCGACTGCATACTACTTAGATATACAGATTCCAATTTGGACCTTGTACACATTTGTATTATCGTATATTCTTATATTAGAGTTATACATAGAAAACACTGAAAAAAATATAATTTATACCATTTGGTGGATCATTATTTTCTCTGGGTTTCTTGCAAGTTTTACTTTCTATTACCGACTTAATGACAATATTAAAGTACAATCTGAGATCATTTCCAAGCTATATACTTTTCCTACTACAAGTAGCAACGAGAAAATCACTTCGATTGATTCTATATTAAAAGAGTCTGATATATTCCCTCAACTGGCAACGCTCCCCTATCCTTCTGGATTAGATAAGGATGATTTTGAATCATTTGTAAAATCAATAATCTCTAAAGCTGGATTAGATATACGACTATACGATATAAATCTAGAGGTCATTGACCAACAAGGAATCACCTTATTTAACAACCACTTTAGTAAAGCTTATACATTTCTCCAAGCCATCACTAAGGCAGATAGACAGTCGGAACATATCTATTTCAATCCATTCGAAAACACATACTATTTACAATACAAAATAGAAAACGAGAAGTATAATGATGCACCACTAAACCTCTCTATTAAAATAGACATTGATAAAGACAATAAATACATAGCTCCAGAAACAAATTATATCATTTTTAAAAACAAAGGTATAATAGTGAGTAATCTAGTCGACAATACTCAATTCAACATTGGATATTTGAATAGTCTTGACACTACTAAAATAGAGAATGATATTACATATTCCGTTTACAAGCCTGTTGATGGTGTAAAGATTGTTGCTTTTGATAAAATAGGTGGCCTAATAAAACCAATCTCATTATTTTCATTTATTGTCAGTATAACCGGAATCCTCCTATTTCTTATTTCTCTATTCAATACGAAATTTAGCTTCTTACCTTCAGAATTAAATATTCAATTTTTCAGATCATCTTCACTAAGAAATAAGATTCAGTTGGCCGTTATCATGTTGATTGTCTTTTCTTTCTTCATTATAGGAATTATGACAGCATTCTATTTTAAAAGTGTTCTTGAGAATTACAATAATAATAATCAAAAAGAAGACGTCACGTCGATAAGAAACGATATAAGAAATAGTATTGAGGGAGTTGAGAATAATCTATTGGCGAGCTCTACCGTGCAAGCCAAAATTGACGAAATGGCACATGTGCATGACAAAAATCTAGCTTTCTTTGATAGTCAAGGCAAAGTCTTAGAATCAAGTTTTACGGATCCACAGATAGCAAGAGTACCTTTTGGGATTGTTCGTGGATTCTCTATTCCAGGAAGCTCGTCTCCAAATAACAGGATTCATCTCGAGCAAAAAAAATATACAATCGAATTTCTGCCTTTGTATTATAAAAGTCAAAGAAACCCATATGGCTACTTAGGAATATCATATAAACCAGTAAACAATTCGAGCAGGAGTATTAGAGATTTTCTTAGTACAATTCTTAATGTCTACGTATTTCTATTCTTAATAGCTGGTGCTTTAGCAATAGCAATTGGAAATTCTATCACAAAACCACTGGCAATCTTATCTAAAAAATTAAAAGAATTTAAGTTAGGCAAAACAAATAAAGTACTTGATTGGGATACTAAGGACGAAATAGGCAACTTGATCAATGAATACAATTTACTTACAGAAAAACTTGACGAAAGCGTAAGTATCCTAGCCAGAACAGAAAGAGACATAGCGTGGAGAGAAATGGCAAAACAAGTAGCCCATGAAATAAAAAACCCACTTACTCCAATGAAACTGAGTATACAATACTTAGAGAGAGCAGTAAAATCAAACCCTGAGGCTGCCACTGGAATGATAGAAAGAGTTTCTGCCACACTCATAGAGCAAATCAATAATCTAAACCAAATAGCCAACGAATTTTCAAATTTTGCTACTATGCCAAAGGCAAGCAATGAAAAAATTATTATAAATGAAATAGTAGAAGCCATCCATGATCTGTTCAGAAAAAGAGAAGATATGGATATCCAAATGACAGAACCAATTGACGATCTTTTTGTATTTGCTGATAGGAATCACCTAGTCAGAATTCTAAATAACATAGTCAAGAATGCCATCCAAGCTATACCGACTGATAAAAAAGGAATTATCCAAATCTCTCTCTCTAAAGATGGGGACATCGCCATTGTATCTGTAAAAGATAATGGATCAGGAATACCGAATCATATGAAGGATAAAGTATTTACACCTAACTTCACAACCAAGAGTTCAGGAACTGGTCTAGGTCTAGCTATATCAGCAAACATGATTGACTCGTTCAATGGAAGAATCTATTTCGAGACTGAATTAGGCGTTGGGACAGAGTTCTTCGTTGAGATCCCCTTAATGCGTCTCACAGACAACTATCCGGAACAGCAAATTAGAGTAACATTAGATTAGACTAAAAGTAAAAAAGATCCTAAATTTTGACTACCCCACCGCAAGCGGATGGAGCATTCGCCAAAATTTTTCCACCCTAAAGGTCGGTATTCGGATCTTTTTTGTGATAAGGCGTTTTTATGCAAAAACATCTTTTTATGACTCCGACGCAAGCATCGGAGAATTTAAGTATTAAATTACTACCTTTTCAATTTTACTTCTGGATTAAATTAAACCGAAAGCATCCTTTCATTGTTAAACTTATATTCTAAATTTGAATTACAAATAGAAATTAGCAATGTCATCAGCTTTAATATATACATTGACAGTCTTACTTACCGCTATCGCAATGGAGTTCGTCGCTTTTTTGAGTCACAAATATCTTATGCACGGATGGTTATGGTCATGGCACGAAGATCACCATAATCCTAAAATGGTAGAGGGCTTTTTTGAGAAAAACGATTTATTTTTTCTTGTTTTTGCTATCCCAAGTATGGCTTGCTATTTCTTAGGCTCATTTATCCCAGAATTAAGAATTCTCTTTTTTATCGGAATCGGTATCAGTATATATGGATTAATATATTTCTTGATACACGATGTATATATTCATCAGAGATTCAAGTGGTTCAGACAATTAGATTCTAAGTACAGTCGGGCAATACTTCGAGCACATGGAGACCACCATTCGATTGTAAAAAAGTATGGTGCAACATCATTTGGTCTACTCGCAGTAAACAATAAATACTTCAAGAAAAGATCAGAGTGGAAATAGGGTTTTTCCTGATCTTACTTAGGGGTCCCACCTGATTTTCAAGTAAATGCACTTATTAATTTTAAAATAAGAAAAAAAAAATCTTTAGAATAATACCTACAGATATTATGCCCCGACCTCAAATACTATTATTGGCTAAATCTTTTTTTGAGGTGCTAGGCAAAATGAACATGGGGTCTATAGTAGAAAAAAATTCGATTTCGTAAACCATAATTGTTGGCTGCAAAACGTTGAGTTTTACCATTCTAGTTTTCGGCTTTGCTATTGGTCAATCCG
>JBLHWH010000034.1:0-40165 GCA_047628935.1 Halioglobus sp.
ACTGTAAACTATAACTTTGCAGTTATTTATTATTTGCTCTCTTTCAATACTTTATACATTCACTCTGAATCGCTGATCTTTCTAGTTATCTTTGTTATTCCAAAGATAACTCTAGCACCTCAAAAAAAGATTTAGCCTTAAATTTACAAATGCGAACATTCGTTATAGGAGATATTCACGGCGGTTACAGATCACTGCAACAGGTGATCATCCGATCAGGGTTTGATACCTCAAAGGACAGAATCGTATGTATAGGGGATTATGTAGATGGATGGCCAGACTCGTATGGGGTAGTGGATTATCTTATAGATTTGCAAGAAGAATGCAATAACAGAAACATATACATCCTAGGCAATCATGACCAATGGTTTTATGAAATATTGAGAGACAATATGGATCAATTTCGAAATGAACATTTTATCAGTGCCTTTTATATGAATTGGTATAGGCAAGGTGGCCAAGCTACATATAAATCATATGCTAAACATTCGCATGAAGAGATTATGAGACATAAAGAACTCTTTTATGAGAAACTAGAACTCTATCTCTTAGAAGATAATGTCCTTTATCTACACGCTGGTTTCAATTATAATTTTGAGTTTATGTATACTGTCCATAATCAACCTGCAAGCCTATATTGGGACAGAACGCTGTATGAACGAGCACTCCATCTCCACAATCTAGAGGGGCGTGGTGCTGTATTAAAACCAGAAAATAAAAATATCGGTGGATTTGATCGTATATACATAGGTCATACAACGACCACACATAATAATGAAGAACCAATACTCATGTGTAATGTTGTCAATACAGATCAAGGTGGCGGCTGGGAAGGAAAGTTGACACTTTGGGAACATGGTACGGATCAATATTGGCAGTCTGATATTGTGGCAGATCTATATCCTGAGATAGAGGGGCGGAAGAAGGTTAGAAAGTGAAAATGATTAATGTACCATTCCTAAAGCGCTGTTATAAACTTTTACTATCTGAATGAAATATGTGATAGGTATTCTTCGAAATACTTCCTAGATTCATTTTAGCTTTTTCATTATTATTTTTGGCAATTAGCGAAATTAATAGAATACCACTCAAGGTTTTGTTTACTTTCTATTGTTTTACAGATTATATCTCCATAGACGTTTAGTACTTCTTCGTATCTCCCAAGAGCAATTAAAGAGGATAAATATTGGCGTTGAGGTTTTTTCATTGGCTTAGGTTTTAATCGAACACCACTACTTTTCTACACTTAGACTTGATTGCGAAACAAAACTTATGTCAGGTTTTTACCGAACTGCTCTTTTTAATTATTATAAAGAGAAAATTGATATACTTTCGTAAAAAGATCATTTCTATGCTAATTTCAATTTTTCTTAGGGTTGCCGTTTTTTGTTCATTAATGTTTCTCTTTCCTATATTTAGTAGCGCACAAAATATATTTGAAAAAATTACGCCCACAAAAAAAATTAAGAATGAAGCATTTGCAGTCCTATCTGCTGCCGAATATTATCATCTAGATATTAGTCAACTAAAGAAAACGCTTAACACAAGTGGTACAATAGAAATTTCTATTCCGATAGGTGATCGAAGCAAAACGCTATTGTTAGGAAAGACGAATATTCTCACTCCGGAATATCAACTCTATACTAGTTCTGGCAAGACATTGAATACTGCAAGAAAATACTCTTTCTATCATGGAAAAGTACAAGCACAATCCGATTCAAAAGTGGCGATGATTTTCTATGATGATCAACTGTCTATTAGTATTTTTGATGGAGACGGAAATTTCGAAATCAACAAACAAAGCAATTTATATACTGGATATTACAACCATGATCGAAAAACGCCAATCGGTCTTGATTGGGAATGTCAGGTAATAGATGAGTCAGAGACTAAGTCTAAGACTCAGTCATCTGACGCTCGATCCAGTTCGTCTCCTGAATGTGTTACTACATTTTTAGAGATTGATCATAACATGTACAACAAACATGGTGGGAGTGTACCAAATGCAGAAGCGTGGGCCATGACTTTATTTTTGCAAGTGGCCATTCTGTATATCGAACATAATGTACCTATCAATATATCAGGCATACAAGTCTGGGATACGGCAGATCCATATATTTCAGCTACGAATACGTTGGACGCCCTCAACCTATTCAGAAATGCCGTCCATAATAATCCTAATTTTAATGGGCGACTAGCACATTTGCTTTCCGGAAGAGGTTTGGGAGGAGGCATTGCTTACTTGAATGCGCTTTGTAGTAATTCTACAAATGTGGCTGTAAGTGCCAATTTAAGTAGCGGCAATACTCCCTATCCTTCTTATTCTTGGAATGTTATGGTAGTAGCACACGAGATGGGTCACAACATGGGGTCGAATCATACCCAAGCCTGCGTTTGGAATGGAAATAATACCGCAATCGATGGCTGTGGTAGTATAGAGGGAAGTTGTGCAGACCCAGGTAATCCACCTAATAATGTGGGAGGTACCATAATGTCCTATTGCCATCTTACATCAGCGGGCATCAACTTTAACAATGGCTTTGGACCACAACCAGGAGGATTGATTGAAGGAAAGTATATGGATGCCTCTTGTATCACAGGTGAAAACTGCTCATATATATCGCCATTCAATGATATTTGTGATAGAGCAAAAGAACTTCCTGTATTAAACTATTGCGTGAAAGGATATTTTGAGAACTATGCAACTACAGCTTCTGGCGATGGGGGTAATATGAGTTGCGGGGATTCCGGCACCGAAAAAGATATCTGGTATCAGTTTGAACACATCGATGTGGACACAATATATTTATCATTGCAAGCTACAGATGCAATTTCAGATTTAGTGGTTGAAATATATTCTGGAGATTGCAATTCGCTAACTTCTGTGGATTGTGGATTTTCTTCCAATGGAGATCCTATTTCCTTTATTTTTGATGACCCAAGTTTGGTCAATGAGACCTTGTACATTAGAGTTGTAGAAGATGGGTCAGATGAAGAAGGTGAGTTTTCTATTTGCCTGTATTCTGAAGATCTTCCCTGCCAAATGCAATTGGACACATTACTTAATATATATGAAGATCTTAATGGCTCTTCATGGACCACTAACCTAGGTTGGGAAAATGGATTTTTGAATGGCTCCTGTGACTATTGCAATTGGTATGGAGTCAATTGTAACTATCTAGGTCAAATCATAGACATAGATCTATCGAACAACGACTTACAAGGAAAACTTCCGCTAGATCTTGCCGCTCTGGTCGAATTGAAACAATTGAACCTAAGCAATAATATCCTTATAGATACTATCCCAGATTATTGGAATTCTTTGGATCAGCTTTTGGTTTTGGATATGAGTTATAATCAGTTTACTGGTGCAATACCAACGTCATACACTACGATGGCAAGAATTAATAAAATACATCTTGATTACAATGTACTAGATAGCATTCCAACCGGTTTGGGTTATAATGGTTCCCTTAGAACCTTCACCGCTTCTAATAATATACTAGAGGGGTGTTTTGTCAACGGAATAAGTAGTTTTTGCAATAAAGATTCTATTAATCTAAGTAATAACCCAGGATTACCGTATTCCGGGGATGTTACCGTATTATGTGAAAATGGATGGGGAACAGACTGGGATATGGACGGATACTGCAAAGAAATAGAAGACTGCAACGACTATGATGCAGACGTAAATCCCGGTGCTGATGAAATTCTCTGCGATGCAATAGATAACAATTGCGATGGTGTGATCGATGAAGGTTCTGATTTTGGTCCAAATATATGGATAGGTCCTGATACATTAGGAGTTTTCGAAGATCCCCTCAATTGGAGTTTGGGTCATGTGCCTTTTATTTGTGAAAACATTGAGCTTGGAGTGAATGGAGACATCTTAGATTTAGTCCTATTAGGAAATGGAGAGGGAGAGGGACAAGGTGGAGAAGGCACAGGAGGTTTTGGAAATTTAAAAGTTCGTGACCTTAACATAGGAGCAAATACCACTCTACATCTTGGTGACACCATTTCGCTTTCGATTCTTGGAACTGGAGTCTTGGTTAATGATGGCGTCTTTAATGTTGAAGGGTATATCAATATCAGAGATCAAAATAACACTTCAAACACTGCTTTTTTAAATAATGGCACTTTCAATGTGCTGGGATATGGCGGAATATCTATCCAGGAAATTGGAGATTATGGGATCAATAACTCAAGCACAGGCCTAATTGAAATTGATGGTTATTCCAGTATTGATGCATTTAACAGTGAGCTTGCCAAAGGTGCTATAATAAATGAAGGAATTTTCAATGTTCTTGGTAGTTTTTCGATCTATGGAACATTTTCTGAAGAAGTAATTAAAAATGCAACTGGGGGGCTTCTTGAAGTAAAAGCAGGGGGTGTTTTATCTACATACTAAACGTTCTTGTCGCTTTTCTTGTGCTCTTTTTTACGTTTATCTAACCATATAATCCAGTTGCGATTTTCAATTCTTTGGGCCTTATTCACAGCTATCTTTTCGCTATAAATCAATTTTCTATTACACTCATTGAAATGCTCTGCGCTTTGAGATTCCAAACAGTTTGTTTTGATTTGACTCTTAGTCTTTTCTCTATATTTACACGATAATAAAATTTAAAATTAATAGAAGTTAAATTCTAAAAAGTGAATCGGTCGAATGTCTAAAAACCTAAAGGTCCAATCTAATTCAGGAAAACTATACATGATGCCCTGTCCAATAGTAGATGAGCATATCGACTCTTTATCTATAGAAGCTATTGAAAGAATAAGAAAAACATCCCATTTTGTTGTAGAACGGGCTCGTACCGCTCGTCGTTTTATAAAGATAGCAGGTCATCCATCCCCTATCTCGGATCTTATCATATTCGAATTAGATAAAAATGACCCAGCAAATGGACTAAAGAACTTTTTGGAAATCCTTAAAAAAGGAACAGACGTAGGTGTCTTTTCTGAAGCAGGCTGTCCTGGCATAGCCGACCCTGGTCATCTCGCAGTATCTTATTGTCATGAAAACGATATAGATGTAGTCCCGTTGATAGGTCCATCATCTATACTGCTAGGTCTTATCTCATCGGGAATGAATGGCCAGAGTTTTGCATTCAATGGATATCTGCCTAATAAATCGCCTCAACTAATACAAAAGCTAAAAGCGCTCGAGCAATTAGTAATGCGAACCAATCAAACTCAGATATTTATGGAAGCTCCATATAGAAATGAGTTTATGTTAGAGCATTGTATGAAGTCCTTTTCTCCCAACTTGAGGCTTTGTATAGCTTGCGACATCAATGGTCCTGATCAATTAATAAAAACCCAAACAGTCAAAAAATGGAAAGGGACGAAATGGAAACAATTCCATAAACGTCCCTCTATTTTTTTAATCGGAAAATAAAACCTGTCGTAGGTCTCAACCTATTATATCTAATATTAATCTAGTAAGTGTACTGAAGCGGCTTGAAGCACCTCTTCTGACTCGCCTTCAGTGTTAGCTATGAATGCTACTACTTCTAAATGTTCTGGTCTAAATAAACCTTCAAGCCCCTCTAAGTCTGTCGGTATTGTATATTTATAATTTCTTGTCTGTATTACATTCTTCTCGAATGAGCTACCGAATGCATCTCCATCATACTTAGTTATAACATCCATCAATACATGATCATGAATATAGTCTTCGATGATCGTAGTCTGATCTTCTTGTGCATCTTCTATATCACTTTCTGTAAGTAGTACTGTCAATTTGAACTCACCATTAAGATCTTCAAACGGAAGTACACCTACTATTATATCTAGTTCTCTAGTAACCTCATCATATGTTTTTGTGATGGTTATATTCATTACTTGTGGTTTTGATAACTCATCTTCCACATAACCTTCCCAAGTTCCGATAAATGGATTTCCCCAAATATTTTCAGCTGTTAATTCTTCGAACTTAATTCTGTTAAAATATGCAGATGGTTTACCTAAAAAATCTCTCAAAAACACCTCTAGGTCAACCGCATCATTTACTCTAAAATCATATTTGCTTTCAGGGAGAGGTGAGGCATTATTAATACCGTGAATTCCAACTACTACCATGTTGTCAGGATAATTTGCTTGGATTGACTTCAACCTTTCCGATGCCGCAGGACAATTAGGACACTTTACACCCGTCAAGTCCTCTACATAAACGACTTTACCTGTTTCTATTATTTCTATTTCTGGAATGACTACCATTTTCTCTTCACAGGAGATCAGAATAAAAGTAAAAACTACTAAGTATATTATATTTTTCATTATTAATGATTTTCTTTTGATTTAGAAATTAGATGATATGCCAAACTTGACACCACTAAATGCTGGCTCTAATCGGCATATACCCCCAGAACAAACGATACCTTCTACTTGCTTCACATATCTTAGCTGAAACCTATTTGCATTTTTTACATACACAACGCCTAAGGTCGGATATACAATATTAAGTACTTCACCTGAATCAGGATCCACTGGAGAGTTTTTAGAAGGTTCAACATTGTACATCATCGATGCTTCGAATATCCAATGAGGAGCCAAACCAACTTCTGCCAATGCAAAGAACCAACTACCAAAGTCTTCTTTTGTGCTCATATATTGAGATTCAAATCGAATTGATTTTTTTCTAGAGAACTTATATAAAAAATCAATATACGGAGTCACTGTACTAACGATTGGTACTTCTGGCTTCACCTCGTATACTTCTTGATTATATTTTTGAAGCTGTAGGCCTCCTGTCAGTTGCCATTTTCTCTTATATTTATATACTACCTCTCCTAACATCTCCCTATATAGAAGATCTCCATCTAACGTAGTAATATTAGAATAATTAGCCAACGCACTTACCTTTTTGCTAAATCTATATCTCACATCCGCTTGATATGCTAATTCACTCAAATCCTGTGTTGCCGGAGCATATCTTGCTGTCAACCTATATGTGTTGAACCTATTCATAGGTGGTATATAGTTAATCAATCCTCTATTCAGTGTGAGATTAGGATTAGATCTGAAGTTGAAGTTTTCAGTTCTTTTACCCTCTACTGTAATTCCTAGTTTTCCTTTAGCAAAAGACAAGCTAGAATATAAAACAGAACCCGAATCTTTTCTAAATTTACCACTCGTCACAACTCCACTTTGCTCTGTTCTCGGCTCCATAGGATCAAAAAATGCTTCTGGTGTTTTATATGCTCCTTCTACATACCAAGTAATACTTTTATATGAAAGTGTATTAAATAGAGATGCTAAATACACGTTATAGACCGGCTTTACTTGCTCATCTACAAAATATGTTTTTATATTATCTATTATCGTGTTCATATTCTCATCAGAAAGCGTTCGGTTCACAAGACCTATTCCTGGGCTTAGACTTATTGGACTTTCTTCTGACCCTAGAGAAAGATACCCGTCTAATGATACTCCTTTAATAATACCAGGATTTACCCCAAACAAGAACTTCTGTTTTCCACTAAATCCTTTTACTTTCCAATTTTCATTGATATCATAAGTTACTTTAGCTCCCAATAATGCATTATCAATCAATAATGGTCGTGATTCCCATGCCCGATAGATAACCCCACTACCTATTTGATCGTAGATGTAACCAACTTCTACATTGAATTTATTAACCTGTTTGTTAATAAACCATCTCCCGATTCCTTGGTCAGTATATGAGCCAGTAGGGTTCAATAAGTTTGAGTTATTGAACAAATCAAAACGGACACCCATATTAAGTCCTTTGATACTATAATTGAGATTAAGCCATGCATCACTGCCTGTAAGTTGTCTATCATATTGTGGTGTGTTGGTAGCACCTATAAGAGAATCTGTCAAAAATATATTGACATTAGATTCAAAGTTACCAGAAAAGACACCTTGGTCTTGCGTTGAGACTTGGTTCACACATCCCAATACAAGCAATCCCCAAATTGCTTTTCGAATGAATTTTATCATTTTGTTAGTTTAGTTGTTACATCTATTGCTATGAAAATCCTAAGATACAAGCAATAGCTGTTAAAGAATTCAAAAATATGAAATATGGCTTAGCTTTCTAGTTACTTGGCAAGATATTGCACGTCAAGAAGCTGAATGTTAAATATAAGACATGAATGAAAGAATGATTTATATAAATTGAAATAAAAACTTTATCATTGTCTTAACTTGACTAAATTAAACTAAACTAAACATGAAACATTTTTTTGCAATTCTAGGAGTCTTCGTTTTATTATCTGCATTTACTTATAATAATGCACCTACTATAGATGGTAATACACTTCCTTCCGTAAGAATAAAGTCACTTGACGGTAAGACTGTAAATATCCAAGATTTCGTAGGCAAAGGTAAAGTAACTGTGATTAGTTTTTGGGCTACTTGGTGTTCACCTTGTAAAAGAGAACTTGATGCAATTGCAGATATTTATCCAGACTGGCAAGATGAATATGGTGTAGAATTGTTAGCTATAACTATAGATGATGCTAGAGGAGTAGCAAAAGTGCCAGCGATGGTAGCTTCCAAAGGTTGGGAATACACAGTGTTATCAGATTCAAAGCAAGAGTTACAAAGAGCACTTAATTTTCAAACAGTGCCTCAAACATTCTTATTGAACGGAGAGGGTGAGATTGTATATACACACAGTGGATATAGTCCAGGAGACGAATTCGAATTAGAAGAAAAAATCAAAAAAGCGGCAGGTAAATAAGCCAATAGCTTCAAGATATTAAAAAAGGGATAACGTTAATTTGTTGTCCCTTTTTTTTGCTGGGGATGAATAATGTTAAGAATCTAATTTAAAATAATATACCTTTAAATTAAAAGACCATGACAAAACCAAAACTTTTTCTCTTTGTAACCATTTTAGGATTTTTTCTAGGGTGTCAAAAATCTGAATTTCAGCAACAATATTCATTTACCCTTGATGGTACTGACTATGATTTCAGTGATTTTATAACAAAAACAGACTGGTTAGAAAGTCAAAATAGACTCTTTGTTTCCAAAGAAGAAGGTAACAATGTATTCAATATAAATTTCCCACTTGATCTCCCAAATGGAAAAAACGGTATGGAATATAGGTATTTACAGCCAGCCGAGAATGCTAAAATCAGTGCTTGGTTCTATATACGTATTTCAGCAGGGGATTTTTATACTTTAGATGAATCTACCTCAACAATGAACGTTATTGAGATTGACACACTTGCAAGAACTATTTCTGCGACTTTCTCAGGGGTTGGAAGTCAAGCAATATCAGATGAGACCGTATCATTTTCTAACGGTGTGTTAAAGCTCGAATATTAAATCTTATACTCTATCTAGAAGTGTAATTAATAAGGAAACTATTTTAAAAAGTTTTCAATTGATCATTACCAAACGTCCATTCAGGAGTAATGATTTTGTTCTCGATTTGTGAAATCAGATACCAAGGACTATTTTCTGCGTTTTCGAGGTTCTTTAATATATGAATTTGCTGTGCCGGCATATAGCTTTGTGCAAGAAGTATCGCCTTGTCGCCATTTTCGGGATTCTTGCACATGTCAACTACTAGAACTGCATGCCCAGGAGAACCGCCTTGGATAAAAACATCGCCTATTTCTACGTCTTCTAGAGGTTTTGATTTTAGTTCTTTTGAGAGCGACAAAGTGCCAGCATACATAAATACTTGGTCAAGGTAGGATCTGAAATCCTTATAACTCTCTCTTCTTTCATTACCCACTATCCAATTCGTTTTATTTCCAACCACATTCAATTTATCCCCATCTCTCCATTTTTGATATTCAAATTTCCATCCATTAGTAAAATTAAAAGCTATAGCATCAAACTTCTTGTTTTTGAACAGATACTCTGACCTTAATCTCATAACAGCATCAGCACATTGCTGAAGGTCACGTGTTCCAACATCTATGTCTAAAATAGCAGCATGACCCTCTTGATAATATTTTAGTGATCCATCAAACAGGTGTACCTCTTCTCCATGAGGAAGCAACGGAAATTCTCTTAAATACTGGCCAAAAGAGTTTTTGTTTTCGATTGTCCTTTCAAATCCTCTCGGAGTTGGAAATCGACTAGAAATATTAGATCCATCAGGTTGACGGTGTACTTTCCTTTCTACTTTTTTGATAATTTGAACCTCGGGTAATTCAGGTTTCTCTTTGTTGATGTGTTTGCAAGAAAAAAACAATACTATAGTGCAAACTATATAAATATGTAAGAATTTCATTTCGTAACTTTGATATATAACGTTATTTTACAAAATGCAATTGTCCACGTCAATATCAATAAATGATCACATATGCTACCGCTAAATCCAGATCTGATCTGAATCAAATATTGAAACTCCAAAAAGCTAATTTGAAATCGAGTATCTCATTAGAAGAATACAAAAAAGAAGGTTTTGTTACCCTAGAACATGATATTAAGTTATTAGAAGAACTCAATGCTCCATATGCTCATATAATTGCAAAAGATGGACTTAAAGTTATTGGATATGCATTGGTAACCATTCCCGAAAAAATATCTTCCATCCCTTTTTTACAGGCAACTATTGAAGAATTAAGAGATGTAGAATATCACCAAAACAAAGTTTTGGATCTAAAGTATTTTATAATGGGACAGGTTTGTATAGACAAGTCATGCAGAGGACAAGGAATATTTCAAGGTTTATATCAAAAGATGAAAGATGAGATGAAGTCAGATTTCGAAATCATAATCACCGAGATAGAAACAAATAATAAAAGATCTATGCGCGCTCATGAAAAAGTAGGATTCGAAATACTCAAAACCCATCGTGAGAGCGACGCTGACTGGGTTATAGTCGGCCTAAATCTGTGTGCGTGATTCTTATTCCTAGACCCTAATCCACTACAGTTTTGAAATAAAGTCTCTTATCATTCCCAAAACAGACTCGTCGAAGGTAGTTTCGATGGTTGCATATTCTGCAAGGTTGCATTTTACACAAGGTTGGAATAGATGATTTAAACCATCAACTATTTTAATTTGAGCTTTGTTGTTACCAGATATAGCAAGGTTTGTCATAATGGCATTTGTATTCATCTTTGCTTCTACTTGGATATCTTCTGAGCCATTCAATGCAAGAACAGGACATTTCGTCTGTTGCCATGATTCTGTTGGGTCATATGCTAAAAAGTACCTAAACCAAGGTGAGAAGAATGACTGAGCAAGCGACATATAATAAGAGGCTTTGGTCGGAGCCAATAATTTCTGATCTACTTTAGGTAATTTATCATAAAACCCATGCACTGCATTGATCAAGGTATCAAACAGTTGTTTTGGTTCTTTATCTTGATTGACAATACTATAGATAAGTGGAAGGTTCTGCTTTGTTATTTCTAATCCCTCTGGAGACATTCCGCTCTTTTCCAAAACCATAGCATTCTGACATGTCATGAGATCACTTATGGGTACACCTGGTCCTGCAAGCGAGACAACATAACCTAAGTCTCGATTCAGCGAAGCAACTATAAGTGCAATCATGCCACCTTCACTATGACCTATAATTCCTATTTTGCTTTTATCTATTTTGTCTAAGGTCTTGGTATATTGGAAAACTGAGTTCGCGTCATCAGCAAAATCTGCCGATGTAGATTCTGCGTGATTTCCAGTAGACTTATCTACTCCCCTATCATCATATCTAATAACTGCTATACCTGCACGAGTAAGGTAATCTGCAATTACTAAGAATGGTTTGTGTCCTAAAATATTACTATTTCTATTTTGCCTACCTGATCCAGATACTAATATTGCCAATGGAAATGGCCCATCCCCTTTTGGTGTGGTCAATGTGCCTGCCAAGTTAACTCCTGCCAGTTCATTTTGAATCGATACATCCTTTACATCATAAGGGAATGGCTCTTCTGGCGTCTGTGGTCTTTTGAATTCCGTTTTAGTATCTGTTCGTTTCAAGTTTAACGGGGTTGCTCTACCCTGATTCCACTCTCCTATGAATGCCTCAGATTTCTGATCATATATAGCATCATACCTTGCTCTGAATGCCATGTACATAATTGTAAGTGTATCCCCTTTTATTACTAATGTAGAAGATTCGATATCTTTAATATTTTGGATTGGAACGCTCATGAGTACTTTTTGCTCTGCTTCAGTAATTTCAAAATCGATTTGCATTTCGATACCTCCGGCCGCTATAGTACCTGTCCATAGTCCATCAAATTTGTTTTGAGCGATAGACAACGTGGAAATTATCATCAATAAAAAGAGAGCTAAAAGTCTAAAGACATTCATATTTGAGTAATTTGAAATTAATTCTGATTTGCTTGCAACGTTTTTCAAGAGTCAAAGATATTATAAGCACTACCATATAGTGCACTGTATGAATCAATAACTTAGTACCAAAAATGATTCCAAGTAGGGTCTTAAAGAAATTGAAAAATGAAAAAAATAATATTCTTCTTTGCTGCATTGATAATAACTGTTACCAGTTGCAGAAAAGATATATATACAAACGATACAATCTACATACCAATTGGGGAGGATGTGACAACTAATTTACATGGTAGAGTTTTAGATATAAACGGCCGATCTATCTCAGAGGCAGAAATTGTTGTTAAAGACCTGACAACCTTTACTAATGGTGATGGATACTTTTATATGCCGAATATCTCCGTTCCAATTGATGGGTTTACTATTAATGTACGAAGTCAAAATAATGATAAAATATTAAAACGGGTAATACCACAAGCAGAAACCAATACGTATGAGGAAATAGTACTGCTAGACCATGGCCCTTTTATGGAATACTCTTCAAATAAATCGGAAGTAGTCCTAGACTCCGCAAGATTAGTGAGCGTAACGATTGGTCCAGGCAGCCTTGTAGACGGGAACAATAATCTCTACACCGGAACCTATCTGGCAAGGATCACATATTACAATCCAACACTGATAAATACATTGCGTGCCTTGCCTGGTAATCTAGATGGCATATCTAAGCAAGGGAAAAAGGTATCTCTAGGGTCATTTGGCATGTTTAACATTGAAGTAACCGATAGCAATGGAGAAGCTCTTAATCTAACACCCGGTAAAACCGCAAGTGCAGAATTAGTTCTTCCACCATTCTTCGAAGTACCTAATATTGTGCCTACTTGGCAACTTGACGAGAGCACAGGGATATGGTTAGAGTTCGATCAAGCTGACTTCGTTCGTTTGTCCCAACATCAAGCCATGGAAGATTTAGACATTTACCAATTTGAAATAGATAATTTTTCCTATTGGGCCTGTGATATTCTAGAACAGAATACATGTCTCACTGGTACTATTACAGATACTGCAGGCCTTCCTATAGAAAATAGATTCATACATATGTCTTTTGAAGTCGATGGTAATAGTTTCCAAACTACGGGAGGCAATACCAATAGTAACGGCGAATTTATAGCCAAGGTGCCCCAAGATAGAGAGATTACACTCAAAATTTACGATAACTATTGCAGGAAAGTTATCCACACAGAGAAGATTGGAATATTTTCTGGAGAAGCAACTGACATTAACGTTATTCTACCACCTGCAGATGATATATACAGTATCACAGGCAGCATCGTAAGCTGTACTAATGAGATTCTGTATGCCAATGCTTCGGTATTTCTTTATGATCTCTTTGGTACATTAAAAACCATAACCCAGACCAATGAAGATGGCTCATTCTCTCTACACAGCACATGCTTTACTAGCTTTGAAGAACTTGGCTTCAGGTTGGGCGTAATCAATCATGAAAATAATACTAACTTCATAACTGGCGAATACCTTGGTACGGACATCGATATCGTATTGGAAAATATATTTCCATGTGAAGACATGACCGAATATATCAATGTTGTTTCAGAATTTGGAGAACTTACTTTTGATGTCTCTAGCGTTTCTTTTAATACGGACTCCCTATTCATGGAGGGTAGTATAGGTCAAACGGGTTTTATTTTATTTGCTAGCGGAAGTGAGGTAGGTGTTCACCCTGTTAACCTATTACAAATACAAATAAATGAAGATCAAATACTAACCTGCACTTCTCAATACTCACACACTAACTGTAATGAAGCCGTAGTATTCACCATTACTGAGAATAATGCCGATCTGAGATACATTACAGGAGATATCTCCGGACTGTTATACTATGGAGAAATATCAGAGCCTAACTTAACACAAGGAACCGACGTATCCATAAATTTTAGAGTAAATTATTAGCGTCTCAGACATAGATATTCCCTTCTAATTTGCCACCAAAAAGAAGGGAATGTTCTTATAAATAACCAAGCCTGAAATTTCAAAACAGAATTGGTATAACTAAGACAATCAAAATTGTAAACGAGCCACATAAGTAAATTGAATAAAGAACAACAAATAAAAGCGATCAAAGGCTGTGCCAGAGGAGACTCGGCAGCTCAACGGATGCTGTTTATAGAGTTCTCAGAGATGCTATTAAGTACTTGCAAAAGATATATGGGCAATGAAGCTGAAGCTAAGGATGTACTGCAGGATAGTTTCATGAGGATATTCAAATATGCGCATACGTTTGACCATATAGGAGGAAATCTCAAAGGATGGATGAAGACAATATGTATCAGAGAAGCATTGAAGCAAATCAAGAAGAAAAAACGTACTGCATCAATGGACGAACTAGAGTATATACCTACTGTTGATCCTGTAGCTGTACAAAATCTAGATACCGAAGAATTGCATAACCTAATAAGCGAACTCCCTGAGAAACAGCGAACAGTATTTAACCTATATGTGGTAGAAGGATATTCTCATAGGGAGATAGCCAATCTTCTCCAAGTAGAGGAAGCATCATCACGATCGATTTTATCAAGAACAAAAGGAATGTTGAAAAAGAAATTATTGAATATAAAAAGCAAGGAGTCATGGGTGTAGAGGATTACAATAAGCAGCAGCTAGAGCGACTCCGAGAGCATAAGATAGCCTTCGACCAAGAAGCTATGTGGGACGCTATGCAGAAGAAGAAAAAGAGAAGAGGCGCGTTTTTCTTTTTTACTATGGCTTTGGTGGCTCTGGCCATAGTATTTTTTGCCTGTGCCCTTTTCATCAGGTATAATGGAGAAAATTCCAATTATAATGGTGAAAACACAAGCATAAATAAATTATCAAATAAAATTAATATTGAAAATGAAGGAAAAACAGTAGATAACTCTAGTGAATTAACAGATCTTGATTTTGATAAAAATAAGATTTCTGACATTTCAAAAACGGAACTTAATGCCTCTAATGAAAGTAATGAATCTAAAGAAGCAACAATAAAACTTAAAGGCTCCTTTTCTGACACGGATAATAACGCTAATACAAGGGAAATTTCAAAAAGAAATTTAGCAAAAGTCTATGAATCTAAATCAGATGATGGCATAAGTAAATCTGTCAATAAATCAACTAATACACAAAACCAGAGCAGTCAATCAGGTGATGTCATATTAACAACAATGGATGATGATTCTATAAATAGTAAAAAGGTTTCTCAATTTAATATTATTGTAACTATTCCAAAATCTCAAAATGAGGGTGTGTCCAAAAAGTCAGAAAACAGTACTTTGGGCAACCTTATAAACATACAGCCACTGAAGATCTATGAGTTCCCATATTTAGAATCTTTAGAGGGTATCTCAATAGACTTGGGTGAACTTGAGATGAAGACACCGCCTATCACAGAGGTAATTAAAGAGCCGAAAAGTAGATTCCATATTGGAATATACGGAGGTGTTGGTTATCTTTTCAGACAGACGTCTATTGAAAATAAAACTTTAGAATTAAATAATGAGACCTTAGAAGAGGTATCAACTGGTCTTGAATTAAAGTATCAGCTAACACCAAGATTATTTGTACGGTCTGGTGTTGAATACTGGCATGCTACCGAAAGAAGAGAAACTTCATCCTATAGTATTATGAATGCTAGTGATTTAGACACTTTCGTTCCTGGAGTGGAAGAAGGAATAATAATAAGCACAAGCTCTTCCATGATTCATACAATATATAAGTCTTATAATATCCCCGTCATATTAGGATGGAATACGAATAATGATAAGTGGAATATATTTGCAGAAGCTGGGTTGTTGTATAATTTCAAAACAGATAGAAAAAGGGCTGAGATATTTGAAAATAGAGAATCAGATAGGTATCAAATAGGTTCTAGAAGTCGCATCTATCCAATAGCAGGTATCGGGTTATCGTTCAATCCGACCAATAAAATAGAGTTATTTGCTAGATCTAACTGGAGAGGCCGTCAATTTGTAACTCTTGAGGAAACGCCTGAATCATTAAAATTCGGAGCACTTAGAACACAAGTTGGTTTGAGAATAGGCTTATAAAAATAGATAAAAATGGGAACTAAAAAATTAGTTCTCATTTTTTAACCTTTTTCCCTGAAGCATAACTCGATTTCCTTAACATATACCGAGACTGTTGCAGAACAATACTTCGAAGGACATTTTCTACTTGAAATTATATATTACTCAACGCAGCCTTTAACACTTTTAAGACGTTTTTAACCCATACTGTTGCGTACAGTTGGAGAAAAGTTGCTACTTTTAAATTATGGAACACACGATTGATATTAATCATGGCGAAGAAACCTTCATCCAAGCATGCTTGGCAAATGAAGAATGGGCGCTAAAGATAATATACAAAGAGTATTATCCGACGATGCTTCCTGTTTGCTTACGCTATGCCAATAATTACGACGATGCTCTCGATATATTACACGAGGGATTTATTAAAGTATTCAGATACATCTCCAAGTACAAAGCAGGTACTTCATTAGGCTCCTGGATCAGACGAATAATGATCAATACTTCTATTGATTATTATAGAAAGGTCAAACGCAGGAGAACCGAAAACCTTGATACCGCCTACGGACAATGCATCAAAGGTGCAGATGCTGTTTCTGATCTTACAACACAAGAGATCATGAAAGCACTGCAAAGGTTGACACCCGCATATAGATCCGTATTTAATCTATACGTTATCGAAGGTTTTTCTCACAAAGAAGTGGGAGTGATCCTTGGCATAACAGAAAGCACCTCAAGATCAAACCTAGTGAAGGCAAGAACTAAACTAAAAGCAATTTTACTTGCCCAAGATTTTGAGAGATAGATGGAGAATAAGGAATTCGATGATATAATAAAGAAAAAATTAGAATCACTAAGCAGTGGGGGCACTGAAGATGGCTGGGAATTATTCCGAGAAAAATGGGAGCAAAGTTCTGGTTCTACCGTTAGCGATGTAGTCGATTCCAACATAAATGAAAATGACAAAGTAGACGAACTCTTCGATGCTAAGATGAAACAAAACATGAGAGGTCTTAGAATGCCATTCAATTCGGCTCACTGGATCAAACTTAAAGCTCAACTTGAAGCTGAAGCACTATTCAAGAAAAGACTTTTCGTAGCTAAAACTGTAGAAATATTGATACTGGCTCTCATAGTAGTCTGTATAATAAATATAATGCCTATCCAAAATCAAATCTATCAGATTCCTGTATTTGATATGCCTATGGTAGCTGCCGTGCAAGTAGATAGGGCAACCGCTGAAAAGCATCAACTTGAATCAATTCATAAGTCACAAGAACAAAAATTGGTTTCTGATAGAGTCATAAAAAAATTGGCCACCTTAGATATTGCATCACTATTTATAAAAACAGATAATAAGATTTTAGATAGATCTTACTTTGCGCAAACAACTGAATCGAAAACTATTAAAATACAGCCTACCTTAAGCACAAATTTAGAAATACTTTTTCCTTTTTTAATTGATTCCAAGCTTAATGAAGCAATTATAATAAAAAAGCAAAGCGATTATAAAGCTCCAGGTATCGATAACCATACTGCAAGTGTTGTACAGGAAGATATATCTCCATTGATAATTCCTAATCGTCCTCTTGGATTTCCAGAGATTACATTAGGCTCTTCCAAGGACAAATCAGAGGAAAAATCTTACGTCAGCTTAGCTGTAGGACCAAAAGTAAATCTTGTTAATTCTCCATTTGATCCTATATATCAGATCGATCCTTACAATACCTTGAATACGAACTTTAATATTACTGCCAAAGTACACAAGGAAGTTGGTCCATTAGAACTATATGCAGGTTTAGGTTACAGCAAAACCTCTTATGAGCCATTGATAATTGAGGAGACTTATAAAAATCAAAACCAACAGTTTAAAAAAGCGAGCCTTGAAAATATTGGTTTCAATACAATAAATATACCTGTTGGTGTAAAATACGACATACTTAATCAGGATAGTTACCAACTTTATGCTACGGCAGGAGTAAATATCAATCTTATCGTTCAAGCCGACTATACAGTATATGATATACCAGCTACAGGGTCAAGAACAGGGTCCACAGCTTCTGATTTCAAAACTACGCTTAATAGCAATAGGCCTGAGGTTAATCAAAGAGCTTTACTAAGCCAAAAAGAGTTTAGATCTGGAATATTACACGGTGGTTCTTTTCGAGATAATTTATATGTGACTGCAAGCATTGGCATAGGCCTGATTAAAAATGTGTCAAAAAGAACGAGCGTTTTCATCGAACCAAAATATAGCCATTTTATGTCTTCCCAGGGTCTAGGACCAAATCTAGATAAAGTACATGCTGTATCTATGGATTTAGGTGTTAGGTATCAGTTAAATTAGATTTCTAAATTTCTTATTATTGCTTGTAAAAACATAATCTTACAATTTATCAAACAATATTAGCATTCATCTCATGTACTTTTTGACGACAGAAGACAAAATTTTATGTCTTTGATTGTTTTTTGATTAATTTTGCGGCTTAATTAGTAAAGTATGATCAGTTGGGTTTTTAGACTAGTTTTCAAATTGTGGGGATGGAAGAAAGTAGGTGAAATTCCTAATCATGTTCCCAAAAAGCTATATGTCGTATTGCCACATACTTCGAACTGGGACTTTCCACTAGGTATTTGTTTAAAGTTTGGATTCAAAATGAAGGTAGGTTTCATTGCAAAAGCCTCGTTATTCAAGTTTCCTTTTGCCCGGTTTTTTAAGTCTTTAGGCGGTATTCCTGTCAATCGTAAGAAGACCCAAGGGTTCAAAGAGGCGGTAGTCGAAATGATAAATTCTAGAGAAAGTTTCTGCACATCTATTGCACCAGAAGGCAGAAGAGGAAAAGTGGAAAAACTAAAAACTGGCTTTTATCATATCTCCAAAGCCGCTAATATTCCAATCGTTTACGTAAAGTTTGACTGGGGAAATAAAATAGTAGAATTCGGTGAGCCAAGAATGGTGGCAGAAAGTGTCACAGCAGAACTAGAATATGCAGCTGAGTCTTTCAAGAATACCGTTGGCTATTTCCCTGAAAAAAGTTTTGGATACCCGTTTGAACAATCTAATTCATGATAAATTATCATGAATAATTTCACAGATAATAATGTGTTTGTGTAATTTTATTTCATAACAGATACCCGTTTGGTTCCTCCTATTCGATGAATTCAAAAATTCATACATTTGCGTCTTCAAATCCACAGTACTCATGAGCAGAATCAAAGAACTAGAACGTAGACGAACATTTGGTATCGTATCTCACCCAGATGCAGGTAAGACTACATTGACAGAGAAGCTGCTATTGTTTGGTGGTGCCATACAAACTGCAGGAGCTGTAAAGTCTAATAAAATCAAGAAACACGCTACTTCGGATTTTATGGAAATTGAGAAGCAAAGAGGGATCTCCGTTGCTACTTCTGTGATGGCATTTGAATATCGAGACAGAAAAGTCAACATTCTGGATACACCTGGTCACAAAGATTTTGCTGAAGATACATTCCGTACTTTGACAGCTGTAGATAGCGTAATCGTGGTGATCGATGTGGCAAAGGGTGTAGAGACTCAAACGGAAAAATTAGTAGAAGTCTGTCGTATGAGAAAGACACCTATCATAGTGTTCATCAACAAGATGGATAGAGAAGGTAAAGACGGCTTCGATCTACTAGACGAGATAGAAGATAAATTGAAACTTAACGTTGTGCCACTTTCTTGGCCAGCGGGTATGGGGCAGAGATTTCGGGGAGTATATAATAAGTACAAAGAAGACTTAGTATTATTTACTCCACACAGTAAGCAATCTGAAGACGTAATAAAGATAGAAAACCTTGAAGATCCAATTCTTGATGAAAAAATAGGAGAATCTCTTGCCAATGAGCTCAGAGAAGAAGTAAATGTTATAGAAGAGGTATATCCAGATTTTGACCGAGTCGCTTATCTTAATGGTGATCAATCTCCAGTATTTTTTGGAAGTGCTGTGAATAATTTTGGTGTGAAAGAACTACTAGATTGTTTTGTAGAGATCGCACCCTCTCCTCTACCAAGAGAAACAGAAGAAAGAATTGTAAGGCCCGAGGAGGAAAGGTTCACAGGTTTTATATTTAAGATTCATGCCAATATGGATCCTAAGCATAGGGATAGAATCGCATTCATGAGAATATGCTCTGGTCTATTTGAACGGAACACTAACTATCTGCACATTCGCAAAGAGAAGAAAATAAAGTTCTCGAATCCTACCGCTTTCATGGCAGAAAAAAAGGAGGTAGTAGATATGGCCTACCCTGGAGATATAGTTGGTCTTTACGATAGTGGAATTTTTAAAATCGGTGATACGCTTACTGACGGGGAAGAACTACACTTCAAGGGTATACCTTCATTCTCCCCAGAACAATTCCGATTTGTCAATAATAGCGATCCGCTTAAGACTAAACAGCTAGCTAAAGGTTTGGACCAATTGATGGACGAAGGTGTTGCCCAGTTATTCACAAAACAGGATAATGGACGTAAGATTATAGGTACCGTTGGTGCGCTACAATTCGATGTAATTAAGTACAGACTTAAGCATGAATATGGAGCATCTTGTGATTATGAACCAATTAATCTGCATAAAGCTTGCTGGATCAAATGTGATGATGCAGCTGCTTACAAAGACTTCATCACCAAAAGAAAAAGAGATCTTGCTCTTGATAAAGATGGTAAAGTCGTCATGCTAGCAGAATCTGCTTGGTCACTTAAAATGGCACAAGAAAACCATCCAATGGTTCAGTTCTTATTTACTTCCGAAGTCGATTAATAAACTGAGAATTGCTGTGTACTCACATGCTCCCCATTATCGTGGTGGATAAAGTAGATACCTGTTTCTAATTTTTCTACATCTATAGAAAACGTACCCCTTATTTGATTCTTGATCTCTTTGATTTTATTACCTGCACTATCTATCACTTTTATAGATTTTGTGTTTTCTGGTGTTTCAATGAATAATCTAGAATCGGTTGGGTTGGGATATATTTTTATACTAGAATTTGGACTAGTCTTTATATTTGATATTGTACAGTTTTTGTGAATATTACCATTGTATCTATTCGTAGCTCCACCTACAGAATATCCATTTCGTAAATCTGCACCTTCGAACATACTTAATTTAGAATCTATTGCATTATCAAAAAACCGAATGCGATCATCATATTCAGCTTCACCATCTACAGCAAAACTGAATAATATCACTTCCTCTTTTTCTTCTACATTATTGAAAAAAGAAGCTGGTGCTAACTTAGGAGCAATACTATAAAAATCATACTTTTCATGTCCTTCAGGGCTATATATCGGAGAGAATGTATTCCACTCATTTGGCTCTGTACCTTCATAAGTTTGATTATTCTGAATTGGTTGATAGCGGTCTACTATTTCGAAACTCATTCCAGTTGGTACTAAAACAGTTAATTGACTATTAAACTGTACTCTTCCTAACACGGAATTAGCTGAACCTTCTATAATTTTGATTTTCACGTCGTAATGGTTCGTTTCACAATTGTACTGCAATAAATATTTGAGCTCAGTAATTTGGGCATCTATATTTGCTATACCTACTGTACATAGTAATAGGAAAAAATAAATAATCTTTTTCATTTTAGGTCATTTTTTTATTACCCTGCATAATCCAAAAATGATGCGAGCTTTAATTTATCGAAGTGATAAAAGTATAAATGACGCCTAATTGGCAATAATGAGCCTGAATTCCTATCTTCACCTATCAAATATGCACCTTCGTCTAAGAAAAATCAATATCAATAGCACTTGTTGAATCATTATTGATGTTTGTTATGTTAGAAGTGTATATATTGAAGTTAAATTAATTGAAAATAAATAAATAACATATGTCATTCAATAGAAATGAAAAAATTAGACCACCTGCAAATCTTAGTAGATATTTAATCTTAGGAATAATAGGACTCTTCTTTTTTATAGCACTAACTAATACTACCTTTCTAACTATCAAATCAGGACAGAAAGGGGTTTTGTTTAAACAATTTGGCGGCGGTTTAGAAAAAGAGGTTGTATATGGTCAAGGTTTCCAAGTTATCGCTCCTTGGAACACAATGTTTATCTATGATGTAAAGACAAATGAAGCATTCGAAGAAATGGAAGTCCTATCTAAAAATGGTCTTAATATTAAATTAGAATTATCATATAGATTTTCACCAGTTCCTGGAAAAATAGGCTTTTTGCATGATCAAATTGGAGTAGATTATAAAACTAGAATTATCCAACCTGAGATTCGTTCCGCGACGAGGGAAGTCATCGGTCAATATAACCCTGAAGAGTTGTATTCGACGAAAAGAGAGGCCATCCAACTAGAGATCTACGACAAGACAAAAGCAAAAGTAGCAGAGAAGTATATCATATTAGATGCGATTCTTATAAGATCAGTGACGTTACCAGATAATCTTAGAAAAGCGATCGAGAAGAAACTAGAAGAAGAACAACTGTCACTTCAATACAAGTTTAAGATCGATAGAGAAAGACAAGAAGGAGAGCGAAGAATCATAGAGGCCCAAGCAAAAGCAGATGCCAATAGAATTCTGAATGCTTCTCTTACGGACAAAATTCTTAGAGACAAAGGTATAGAAGCCACACTAACACTAGCTTCATCACCAAATGCAAAAGTTGTAGTCGTTGGAGGAGGCGGAGACGGATTACCTTTGATCCTAAATAATTAAAATTACTGTTCCATTAAGATCTAAATTAAACAATTAAATATGAAGCCTGATGGATTGATTTCTGTTAGGCTTTTTTGTGTTTTATTTTGAGAACCTGAAAATCTATTTATGTATATTATTTTGTATGAATAGCTTCTTGTGATTATATTGTGAGATATAAATCACTATAAAATGACTAACTATGCTCACACCAATTATACGAGAAGATCTCCTTTACTACCTATGGAAAACTAAATCGTTTGACATGACTAACCTCTTCACAAAAGATGGTCAGCCGATTGAAATCATCGAATTTGGAAATCAAAATTACGACTCAGGTCCTGACTTCAGCAATGGAAAAGTAAAAATAGGCGACACTATCTGGGCTGGAAATATCGAAATGCATGTCTACTCCAGCGACTGGGAACGACATAACCATGATCTTGACAAAGCTTATGATAATGTAATCCTTCATGTGGTATATGAGCATGATAGGGAAGTTCATACCACTACTGAGCAGTTTATCCCTTGTCTAGAACTTAAGAATAGAATTGCAGCAAAAATTAAGCATAACTACGCAAAACTCATATCAAATAACAGCTGGATCCCCTGCGAAAGCCAGCTTCCAAATGTAGCAGAGCATACAATTACTTTTTGGTTACAGAGAATGGTAGCCGAACGATTAGAATCAAAGACGGATTATCTAAAGACTATTTTAGTACAAACCAACAACGACTGGGAAGAAACCATGTATATCTATCTCATGCGATATATGGGAGCAAGAGTAAATATGGATCCATTTGAATCCTTGGCTAAGAACCTTCCTTTGTCTATCGTCCAGAAAAATAAAGATGATCTACATAAAATAGAGGCATTGTTATACGGTCAAGCTGGAATGCTTCTGGCTACTCATGCTGATGATGCATATTTCGAAGGATTAAAATCGGAATTTCAATTCCTATCCAAAAAGTATCGATTGACAAACATTCCACCTGTATCTTGGAAGTTTTCTAAGATGAGGCCTGCAGGGTTTCCAACTGTTCGAATAGCACAGTTGGCTCAAATATTCTATAATACAGAAAACCTCTTTTCTCAAATATTGGGTTCACAAGATACTAAATCAATCAAACACCTATTCCATGCAACTCCATCCGAATATTGGGAACATCACTATCGGTTTGGGACAGAATCGATCTATAGAGAAAAGCAATTGGGTGGAGGGTTTATAGATCTTATCATTATCAATGTAGTGAGTCCTATCCTGTTCCTTTACGGTAAGTCAATTGCTGATGAGCAATATTGTGAAAGAGCAATAGAACACCTCGAATCTCTCAAACCAGAGAAGAATAAAATAATTACTAATTATAAAGATCGCGGTGTCAAAGCGACATCAGCTGCTGATTCTCAAGGCCTTCTTCAGCTAAAGAAGGCTTATTGTGATCCAAAATTATGTCTTTCTTGTAGTATTGGCAATAAGCTGATTGTATAGTTTCATTGCTTCTTCTGTTCTAATAAATAAAATTATTACGTTATAATCTGTGTAATTGTTAAATCCGTATATTAGTCACGCAGTCACAAAGGAGGATAAAAGCATCTGCACATATTTCAACCAAAAAATATAAACTATACGTGATCAAAATTAACGAGAAATGGTAAAACACCACAATTGTCCCTATTTTGTTCCTCAGAATGAAAAGATTTTTTGTGGAAATATGAAGATAATAATGACTCTAAGCTTTCTCTGTCTTGTATTAATCTGCCAAGCACAGGAGATCTCAAAAGATGTAAAACCAATCGAAGGCATCACCAATCTTATACTAGATATTCTCTCAGGACCGCAAGGAGAAAAACGAGATTGGTTATTTTATAAAAGCCTTTCTCAGAAGGTGCAACCATCCATATAGTAAATTCTAATGCCCCTATTGGAAAACAAATGAGGACCATTCCTATAGATGAATCCGTAGAAAAGTATAGTGCTGAATACCGTCACGAAGGATTTTTCTAGGGTCCAACAGGTCTGGTTGTCAATGAGTTTAATGGTCTTGCCAATGCAGTCCAGAGTTTTTACTGTAAAAATTTGATTGGCACATATGAAAACAGAGGTATAAATACTTACCAACTTGTTTTTGCAGATGATAGATGGTGGATTACTAATATTGCTTTTGCTAATGAGCCTGAGACGTCAAAAGTGCCTGAGAAATATTTGCCCGCGGAGAAGAAGTGATTATAATTCTTTCAAGTGGCAGGGGTTCTTCACTTTATAAACAGATAGTTATAATACTTAATTAGTCGCCATTCTATTCCCTTCCCTTTCTAAATTAATCTATTTTTGCACCTCGATATCAAAGAGTGTACTCAGTTTGACCCTCACAAAATAATATAAAGCGAAAACAATGGATTTTAAAAGTCTCGTATCACACAGTAAAGAATATGGATTTGTCTTCCAATCATCAGAAATATATGATGGCTTGAGTGCTGCATATGATTATGGTCCGAATGGAGTAGAATTAAAAAATAATATCAAGCAATACTGGTGGAAAAGTATGGTACAAATGCACTCAAATATCACAGGTCTTGATGCATCTATCTTCATGCATCCTAAAACATGGAAAGCATCAGGACACGTAGATGCATTCAACGATCCTATGATCGACAATAAGGATTCTAATAAGAGATATAGAGCGGACGTACTTATCGAAGGCTACTGCGAAAAGATCGAAAACAAGATCAAAAAAGACGTAGATAAGGCAAAAAAGAGATTCGGTGACGAGTTCAACGAAGTAGAATTCCGATCTACTAATGGTCGTATCCTTGATCGTCAAGCGAAAATAGATGATATATTAGGCAAGATGAATAATGCACTGAGAGATGCTGATATGGCGGGCCTCAAGACGATCATCGAAGATCTGGAGATTGCATGTCCTGATTCTGGCTCAAAAAACTGGACAGAAGTTCGTCAGTTTAATCTTATGTTTTCTACACAATTAGGAAATATAGCTGGAGAGGAAGGAAAACTATACCTAAGACCAGAGACGGCGCAAGGAATCTTTGTGAATTTCTTGAATGTACAAAAATCAACTAGACAAAAACTACCGTTTGGCATAGCTCAAATCGGTAAAGCATTCAGAAATGAAATCGTTGCGAGACAGTTCATCTTCCGTATGAGAGAATTTGAGCAGATGGAAATGCAATTTTTTGTGAAGCCAGGAACTCAAAAAGAATGGTTTAAGTATTGGAAAGAAACTAGAATGAAGTGGCATACAACGCTTGGTACTCCAGCTGATAAGCTAAGATGGCACGATCATGATAATCTTGCTCACTATGCGGATGCAGCAACAGACATTGAGTTTGATTTCCCGTTTGGGTTTAGGGAATTAGAAGGTATTCACTCTCGTACTGATTTCGATTTAAAGGCGCATCAGGAAATGTCTGGTAAAAAATTGCAATATTTTGATCCGGTCGATAAAGAAAGTTATGTCCCTTATGTTGTAGAGACTTCTCTTGGATGTGATCGTATGTTCTTGTCACAGATAGCGAATAACTTAGTAGAAGAAATGGTGCCGGATGCTAATGGAAACGATGTTCCTAGAATTGTTTTAAAGGTTCATCCAGCTATTGCACCTGTAAAAGTTGCAGTTCTTCCTTTAGTTAAAAATAAAGAGGAATTTACAAAAGCAGCTTCTGATATATTTGACAACTTAAAAACTAGCTTTAATTGTCAATATGATGAAAAAGATGCAATTGGAAAAAGGTACAGAAGACAAGATGCTATCGGAACGCCCTATTGTGTCACTATAGATGGTACTACATTAGAAGATGGTACCGTCACAATACGGGATAGAGATTCACTACAACAAGAAAGAGTAAATATAGATGACCTAAAAGCAAAAGTTTTTGCAGGAACAGATATGGGTAACTTAATGTAAAAATCGATTTCAACAAAGATATAAAAGCCAGGTGATGTAAAAATTGTCTGGCTTTTTTGATGTCAAAGTAAATTATCATCTAGTTTTACAGGAATAATACTTTAAAAACTAAATGTCAAAATCTAAAAAAGAGCAAAAATTTAATGCCCTCTATGCAGAGTGGGTACAGCCTCTTTTTAGGTTTATTTACTTTAAAACAAAAAACCAATCTCTCTCAGAAGATATAGTACAAGACACATTTGTAAAGTTTTGGGACAAGATAGACACCGTTGGTAAAGGAAAAGAAAAATCATATCTATTTGCTTCGGCCAAAAACCTCCTACTTAATAAGATTGCTCATGAAAAGATAGTAGATACACATGCTAAGACACAAATAGAATCTTCAGTCAAGTCTCCTCACTATGACCTTGAAGTTTCAGAATTTAAACAAAAATTAGAATTGGCCATCTCAAAGCTGCCTGATAATCAGAAAGAAGTGTTCCTCATGAATAGGATAGATGGGTATAAATATAGGGAGATTGCAGAATTGCTTAAGATCAGCCAAAAGGCGGTAGAAAAACGAATGAGTCAAGCACTGAAACAACTAAGAAAACTTCACATTAAAATATAAACTAAGTAGGGTATAATCAACAATACTTGTCATAGATATAGAATGAATAAAATAGATTACACAAATTCTGATAATCCTTTTGAAGAACTACTCCTGCGGTGGTTTGATGGAGATTTACAAGGGCAAGAGTTATATGATTTTAAAGCAGACCCTAAGTTTATTGAATATCAGCAGATAGGGGAAGGAGCGAAAAAAATACCTATTCCCATGGTAAATGAAGATTCTCTTCTCTTAAAAATCAAAAGCCAGATAGACGAAAAAGAAACATCTTCGGCTAAGGTCATTCCATTATGGAAAAAATTAGCAAGCATCGCAGCAATTGCAGTTGTAATCTTTGGAGTAATGACATTATTCTCTGCAGACATCTCTATAGATTCACATCAAGCTATACAATTATCACATGCTTTACCTGATGGTTCTCAAGTCATCCTTAATAGTGATAGCGAACTAGAATATGATGATAATTTTACTCAAGATCGTACACTCAATCTTAATGGAGAGGCATTTTTCCAAGTAGAAAAAGGAAAACCTTTTACAGTTATTACTAATGAAGGCGAGGTCTCTGTTTTAGGAACTTCATTCAATGTTTTAGCAAGAAATGGAGTATTTGTTGTTTCGTGTAAAACGGGTAAAGTTCAAGTATCTTCTAAAAACAAATCCAAAATAATCAACCCTGGAGAAAGGATAAGATTTAACAATGGTATAGCTAATAATGTAGAAAATATAGATCCTATAAAAATAGATAATTGGACGTCAGGAGAGTCTTATTTTGAGCGAGCACTTTTGCAAGAGGTTATTTCTTCGATGAGCCATAAGTATGATACTGAAATAACACTACCTCAGGGTTATCACGATAAGTTGTTCACTGGTAGTTTTATCCATAGTGATATACATAAAGCTATGAAGATGGTCCTCGTCCCTATGGGTATAAAATATGATGTCGGTAATAATGGTACCGTGATGATTCACTAAACCGAAACAGAATCTTGATTTTTTCTTCTTCTTATCACCACCTCTCTAATCCAAACAGGTATAATAATAGCTCCACCTATCAGATAAGAATAATAAGTGATTATCCTCCAGACCAATGCTACGAGTGAAGCTATCCCTTCAGGAACATAATCAATATAATATCCTCCAAATAAATATTCAGCCACTCCTGCCCCTCCTGGCGTTGGTGTAAATGCCGTAGTTACGTGCATCGTCTCAGCCCTCGCCATAATCAATAGTTGATTATAAAAATCAAATGGCGTTTCTACAACGAATGCTAGAATAATACAATTGATAGCTAAGAACCTGAATACCCATGCACCTGTTGTTGCTACCATTGCCCTTGCATGAAAGCCAAAAGTTTTCATCTGCATCTCTATAGAAGTAGCGACAACGTCTTCCGCTGTTTTCTGAAGGTCAGATTTAAATCTATTAAGAATTCTCCAATTACTTATAAATAGTAGAATGTTCTTGATTGTATTGGGGTTGACAAATAGTCCATAAAAGAAAATTGCTCCATAAAGACTCATAAATAGAATGACTCCAAAAAAAGTATATCCGAATCCGTCTAGATCAGTAAGGCTTTGCATACCAGGTCTGATCATGATAGCTCCTAAGGCTAAATAAAGAAGGGGTAGAGAAACCACAAAGAATATAGTATCTATCACCATAGAATACAAAACGATTGATACTGTTTTTGCAGTAGATAATTTCTCTTGTGCTAACAAAAACAACGCTACACCAGATCCACCAACACTGGTAGGACTCACTGAGGAAGCGAACTCCCACAAGACAATAAGCTCCATTGACTTGGGCCATGAGAATTCTTTATCTGTCATGATTCTCAGTCTCCAACTGTAAAACATGTGTCTGACCACATACATCATTAAAGCCATGAATACCCAGAATAATACAGAGGTACTCCAATTAATCTTCGAGAGTTCTTCCAGGTCCAATTGCCGATACATCATCCAACCTACAACAGCAAGACCTATTATCATAGGAGGTATTATCCTACTTAATCGAATCGAATTTAGCATCGAATCATCTTCTATATTATCTTCTTTGTGATCTACCAATCTTCTTACAATTATCCATTTTGATATTGAAATGCAAAAGTACTAACATTAACCTCATAATGTCACTTTATGTTTACCTTATTGTATCGAGATCAGTAATTATTAATAGGAATTAACCCAACTAAGACATTGAGTTATATATATGAATAATTACTAATGGGATTTTCGTCCTTTTGTAAGAGTACAATAGAGTGAAATTTATATATCTATAAATTCCTGACTAACATCTTGATCAGTATAATTCTTATGAAACTTCTGTTAATGTTACGTTTTACTGCATTCGATTTATTTGTATAGTACTTTACATCCCCGAAAAAAGGCCCTGATTTGCAATGATTCTAGGTTTAGCAAATTTGCCATTTCTATTTTCCCACCCTTTAAAATAGGTTGACAAGCAAATTCTAAAGAGAATAGGCATCTTTTTATTGAGAACAAGATGATCGATAGTAAAGATATATGATATAGCCCTTCTGGCTTTTAACATATTGTAAATGAATACTCACCCTTCTCATTTTCATACATCTGTCGTTTACCAGAGCGAATTTCGACCATCAAAGGCTCTATAAACTATAATCATTTAATCTAAAGCATTTAAGAAATGAAAAAATCTTACTATTGGTAGCATATCTGTTCGCAGTTTATACTACGTCATTTTCTCAAGAGAATTGTTCGGGGTAGCTTACGGTAACCATACAAGACTCTAGCTCTTCAACTCCGCTGGAAGCCATCGAATCTTCTATTGTTCAACCAGGCTGTGGCTCTAATGGGTCTATTTATATTGAAGTACCTGGTGGTTCACCGGATTATACATTCCAATGGCAAAAAGATGCTGTAGACTACAGGACTGACCAAAACCTAGCGGATGCTGGCGCTGGTCGTTGTCCTGTAGTAATTACTGATGATTCAGGTTGCTCTATGGATTTAGGACCATTTGACCTAACAGAACCAGATGCAATCCTATTAGCCGCTTAAACTACTGATCCACCAAATTCATACTTTCTAAATTTTCTTTTGTTCAAAAAGAAGATACTCAAACCAAGAGCTGTTTTAATTTCATTGTAAAAAGCATAGAAAACTAGGCAAAGTGATAAGTAGAGATTGAAATATTATAGCGAAGGGCTCTCGACTTACGGATGAATTAGTCTCTTTTTTAAAGGCACAAATTGATAAAACACCGATAAGCTGTAAATTACTTGATGACTGGATATTATCAAAGTGTACCAGCAGCTATTACCTAAAGCATACCACTAAAGGGTGACAAACGTCAGTTTTAGAATGCCGAAATTTATGTCGTCTAATTTTGATATATAATTTGTATTTTAAAATTCTAGAATAAATATGAAGCCTGCATTCAACTAATAAAAATAGCCATTAGTAAAATATAATTCTTTATTATTGCCAGATAAAAGAATTATATACTATATTTACATAAAGACACTTAACTAGTTACACCAAATATAATGAAATTCTTCTGGGATAATACATACCTGAATAGGGATGAGAGGTCCAAACTGATTATTCTTCTATCCGTTTTTATTTTACTCTGCATTATTAAATTTTATGTGGTTGTATTTTATCAACCTACATCTATTCCTGTGGATAAGCATATTTTGGATTCTGTTGAAATGGTCAGTTTGAAGAAAAAAGAAAACTACTATGCTAAAAAGGAATTCGATGGTTCGAAAACTTCTGATACGAAGTGGAAAAAACCAAAACTAAAGAGTAAAAAACCAAAATCCTTCACCAATTTCCGATTTGACCCCAACAAAATAAGTAAGGATTCTTTGAAACTCCTAGGCTTTTCAAGGTATGCAATGAATAGTCTTTTGAAATATAGAAGCAAAGGCGGAGTCATACGATCTCTGGATCAAATGTCGAAGATTAACGGATTAGATAAAACTACTCTTGATAGATTAACACCTTTTGTTGTTCTACCAGAATATCGTAAAAAGCAATATGCAAGTAAGACTTCTTTTTTAAATAGCAAAGATAGTACTCAACTTACTATAAAGAAGAAAAAATACAAACGTAAGGAACCCAAAGTCTTCGATATTAACACAGGAGATACAACTGACTTCATGAATTTGCATGGAATCGGCAGAGTATATTCTAAGAGGATAATCAGCTTTAGAAAGAGTCTGGGCGGGTTCTTTACAATACAACAAGTTGGAGATGTTTGGGGAATAGAAGATAGTCTCTTTCAAACCATTAAGCCGTATTTGAGTGTAAGTCCTGGACAGATTCTGAAACGAAATATCAACCATATGGATAAAGACTCATTAAACAAACATCCGTATATAAATTGGCAGAAGTCGAAAACTATCCTCGCTTACAAGTCCGCACATGGCGATTATCAACATATGGATGATTTCTATAAGTTGCATCTACTAGAAGACGATTTTGTGGATACCCTAAAGCTATACTTCGTTGTCAAATGAAGTACGTAGACGAAAATAGCAGAATTCTAAATTGGCCGGAAATGCCACTGGCTCGTGTTATTATTCTAATGATTCTAGGGATTTATTCAAGCCATTTTCTATCTATTCCATTACTTTATCAACTTGCCGTGTGCTTGTTCTTTTTTACAATTATCTGGGTTATTCAAATATCAAAATCATCAGCACTATCTGTAATACGTAGTAATAGTTTACTTATTTTATTTCTTGTCTTTTGTATTGGGTTCTTTCGACACAGCTTGCAAAAAACATCAAATGATAGATATCACTACACGAATCACTTAAACCAGCAAAATTATATAGTTGGTCAAATTGTACAAGAGGTCAAAAAGAAGAAAGCTTCTTCTTCTACTCTTTTAGCTGTAGAAAGCACAAATGGAGTTAGCTGTAGGGGTAAATTATTAGTTTACTTCAATAAAGTTGACTCTATCTTAGACTATAGTTTAGGTGACGTCATTTCTATTGTCGGTAGGCCAAATGATATTCAGTCTGGTAAGAACCCAAAATCATTTGACTATCAAAAATTTATGGAGAATAAAGGGGTAGACAAGCAGGTTTTTTTAAAACCTAGTAGCCACTCCTTAGTGAGAGAAGATAGAATATTTATGCCCCTACATTTTGCTCATCAAGCTAGAAATAGGGCACTAGGAGTTCTGAATAAAAGATTACCTGATAGAGACCAATACGCTACCGCTTCGGCAATGGTTTTAGGAAACCGCGATCATATCAGTGACGAATTACAATCAGCCTTCTCCGATACAGGAGCTGTCCACGTGTTAGCTGTTTCGGGGCTTCATGTTGGTATTGTTATCATGTTATTCAACTTTCTTTTTCGCAGAACACGATCCGAAAGCAAACAGTCCAAGAAGGTTATAAAATTTTCAGTATTGACAATGGTCGTTATTGCCTATGCTTTGATCACTGGTGCATCTCCCGCTGTAGTACGAGCATCGATTATGTTTGCTACTTTATTGTTCGGTCGGTTATGGTTTGATAATACCAATATTTACAATATACTCTCTTTCTCTGCGATATTGATCTTACTACATGACCCAAATAATCTGACTGATCTAGGATTTATATTTTCATATCTAGCTTTGATTAGTATCGTTTTCTTCCAACCATATTTTATGACCTTGGTAGAGCGTTTCTACGATCCAACTCATTGGATATCCATAAGAATCACCCAATTAATCACAGTTTCTTTAGCTGCTCAAATATTAATATTTCCATTATCGATTTATTATTTTCACAAGTTTCCGATTTACTTTATTCTGAGTGGTGTTATGGCTGTGGCAATGGCTCCTTTTATATTAGGTTGTGGCTTATTACTAATATTTACGTCTTTCATACCCATATGGTCCTGTGCAAATACTATCGCATTTAGTTTACTACTAAAGGCATTCTTAGGTATAATTTATGGTATACAGATGCTACCATTTAATTCTATAGATAATGTATGGATATCTAAGAGCAGCATGCTTTGTTTATATGTGACCATCCTTTCAATTATGCACTTAATCGCGACTCGAAAATCTGAATATCAAAGATTTGTGAACCCTAAGAAAACCGGAAGAAATAGTGCTGTTCTTTTAGCATTTATATCCATTTGGGGACTTCTGGGAAATTCTATATATCATACGTACCGTATCAAAAACCATAAAGAACTGATCGTATATGATTATAATGGAGGAACACTAATTGATATTTATGAAGGAGAAAAATTAATAACGATTTCCTCAGAAGGGTTAGACAACAATAATGTGAAATATAGTTGCAGAGACAACAGGATATACCATGGATCCCTTACGCCTATACCGATAAGCGTGAATAGTAAGTCAACAAATAACAGCTTTATCACAAATCATAAAGGACTAGTCCATTATGGCGATAAAAAGATACTGTTTCTTGGTTCTATTGATATAGAAGATGAATTTCCATTACAATCAGATGTTCTACTTATTTCAAACAATTGTGAAACGCCACCTTACGGAATTTTAGGCGTTCATAAGACCAAACAAGTAATAATTGATGGTAGCGTTACTTATAAAATGATAAATCAATGGAAAAAGGAATGTGCCCAAAAGTGTATTCCTTTTTATCAAACAAAACAGGATGGAGCTTATATTCTAAAAGGTAACTAATTCTTTCCCGCTGTTTTGGACTTATCAAACGCTTTAATAGTTTGACCTCCCATAGAGCATGTAACATTGTATACAGCACCTGGTTGTACTAGTAATTTATCAGTTTGCACATCTCCTTGGATATTGGCATGTTCTTTTACATTGAGTAAGTCTTTTACTTTTAGTTTTCCAGAAAACTTACCTTCAATAACTGCATTTTCACATGTTATTTCACCATCAACACTTCCATCTGGTCCTATGATTACTCTTCCTTTACATTCTAGGATTCCTTTAAGACTGCCATCAATTCTAATATCACTATTAGCAATAACAGTACCCTCTATACTAGTACCAGATACCAGGCTATTTGTTGATCCCGATCCTCCTGCAACATTTGTATTATTTGTTCCGCTATTTTTTTCTTTACTTTTATTTTTAAACATTAGTTATTGAGTTTACTCTTCAGTTTTAAAAAATATCAATTGTAAGTAATGTGAATATCCAAGGGTGAATCATAATCATGGGACAAAAACTTAGCAAGGGGAACGCAATATATAAATTTGATTTTTAAATTGAGTATAAATATTAACACCTAAAATCATTTATTGCTTCTTTTAATCTAAAAAGGAAGGCAGCAACTAGAATAATAATAGTTTCGTGCAATATGTTTATTACTTTTAGTGTACGTACGATCATTATAAAAAAAGTAATATGGCCAAACAAAAAGCAAAATCAAATTTTGACAATAGATATTTATTGGCAATAATTCCTTTGGCTATTGTTGGTTTATTGGTCTATAACTTTATTGATATAGTAACATATGTTTTGATTGGTTGGGTCATATCAATGATAGGAGCACCAGTGGTCGTCTTTCTTCGAAGGTATCTCGGCAAGGGATTAGCCGCAGGAATTACGCTTATGGGCTTTGTTTTGATCTTGGTCGTTCTTACCTCCATATTTATACCTCCTATAAGCAGACAAGCTAGGCAATTAGCGGGTATAGACTATTCGGCATTGATTAAAAGCTTAGAAGAACCTATCGGTGATTGGGAAAAATGGGCGACAGATAAGGGCTTCATCGCTCCCATCGAAGTTGTAGCACCTTTGTCGTCAAAACAAACTGATGATCAATTTATTCACACCGAAATTTTGGATATTGATAGCCTCTTAACTACCAAGTATATAAGAGATTCTACAATAAGAAACGAGAATATAACTCTATTAATCAAAATAGATGGATCTGAATTGCAAATTGAAGCTGCCAAAGATCAAGAGGAAGAAAGACTAACATTTTTCGAGCAAGCAAAAACGAATCTTTACGAATTTTTAAATCCGTCAGTTATCCCTCAATTGTTCAAGTCCGTGATAGGTACTTTGGGGAGTTTCTTGATAGGTCTTATGTCCGTTCTATTTATTTCTTTTTTCTTTTTGAAAGAACAAGGCCTATTTAATACAATTTTATCAGGGGTTCTTCCTGACAAGCATGAGAAAAATGTTTTTCAGGCTGTTAGTGAGTCTAGCACTATGTTGATCCGATACTTTATCGGCGTATTGGCCCAGGTTACTACTATCACCATATTCGTAACCATCACCTTATCCATACTTGGCGTTAAAAATGCGCTTCTTATTGGTTTCTTTGCGGCACTTATGAACATCATTCCGTATGTGGGTCCTATTATAGGAGCCGTGTTTGCTTCAGTGATTACTATTTCATCTAACTTAGAGTTGCCTTTTTACCCTGTAGCAGGTGCAGATCAACCTGCATTGATGTATCTATTAATTAAGGTATTTATAGTATTTGGAATCATGCAATTACTTGACAACTTCATACTTCAACCCAACATATTTTCGAAGAGTGTTAAGGCTCACCCATTAGAGATATTTATAATAGTTCTTGCAGGAGCAAATATTGGAGGAGTTGTGGGTATGGTATTAGCCATTCCCGCTTATACTGTCGTAAGGGTTATAGCAAAAGTCTTTCTTAGCGAATTTAAAGTAGTGCAGAGTCTTACTAAGGGTCTATAATTTGACTTTACCAACAATAAAAGGCCTATGATTTCATCAGGAGCATTTTATAAATTAATCATATTTATAAATATTAATCCTCGGCAAGTGGTCTATTAAAACCGATAGGATTAAAAGCATCCTTCTGAGTAGGCTCGTCATCATCATAGTCTTCCCATTCTGTTATCTCTTTTAGGAAGGTCTCCATATGACGAATTATAAATCCTTCAGACAATTCCTCAGGACGTAATATTTCTAATGGCTTGGGTGGTTTCGGTTCTCCATATCCCTCAATATAAGGGGACACTGTCATGATCATTACCTTACCATTAAAAAGTTGTTGATAGATCAGAGCTCCGTTACTCTTGATCATTGCACGTTTTATATCAGTATTCTCAAGGTTTTCACTTATTCCGCTTGCGGATCTCCCAAGGTCTAAAACAATTGCTTCAAGGTTTTCAATATTATCTTGTTTACTAATTTTGCCCTTTATACCAGTCTGCTTTATTATTTCTTTTAGTGTCTTTAATATAACGGGCTTCATCTTCTTATCCCAATTCTTTCTATACTCTTGAGTATTTTCTAGGATTTGCTTGTAGTCATTCGCTTTTGATACGAGAGTTCCGAGATCTAATGCCATGTGTTTCTTAATTTAGGCAGGCTAAGATATTATTTAATTGTGACGTTGCATAAAATAGAATCGTTAAGTTACTGTTTACAACGTACGATAATAATTAATCTTTAGGAGAAATACATATTTACTGGTTTTAATAACACCTGGAGTTCAGAGGTGTCAAGAATATTGATTTCTTTTTATTCTGATTGTCAATAATTTATGCCTAACCCCAACCTTTTGATATTGTTCCGTCTTAATTGCTGATATAAATTTAAAAATTAAACTGAAATGGTATTCCTTCAACTGAAGGTTCACAACTGTTTCAGTAGAATCGTATAATAAAAAAGTAAAAACTTTAAGGGATCAATTCAGAGGTGTCAGGTATATTGATTTCTTTTTATTCATATCATCTAAAACTTATGCCTAGCACCTCTACTTTTGATATTGATACCTAGCTTACCGAGTACATAAAGCCTTTCAATACTATTACAACAAAAAAGAGGCCCAAACAAATTAATGTTTGGACCTATTTTATTAAATTGGCAGCGACCTACTCTCCCACAAACGCAGTACCATCGGCGCTACGGGGCTTAACTTCTCTGTTCGGAATGGGAAGAGGTGGAACACCCGTGCTATAGCCACCATTGACTCTTCTGTATTTCTATTTTGTATATTTATTATATACGCTATAGACATACTATATCTTATTGGTGTATTATCGTTGCTTAATCGTTATACTTCTATAACAAATCAATGACAAATATTGGAGATAGTAGTGCCCAGATCGGCAGCTTACTCATTTGTTCATTTTTATAACCGTTGGCTATAAAAACCCGAACAAATTATTCAGTAGTTTTTCTAATTAGGCTCATAATCATCTAGAGCTTTTTTACATTTTTATAATTCTTTACTATTCATTATGCAATACCTACTTTAATTTAGTACCGATTTTTATAATAAAAAAAAGGAAGTTGTCGGGTAATTAGTACTACTCGGCTCCATACATCACTGCACTTCCACCTATAGCCTATCAACGTAGTCATCTTCTACGACCCTTCGTTCCGAAGAACTGGAATACTCATCTTGAAGTTGGCTTCGTGCTTAGATGCTTTCAGCACTTATCCATTCCAAACATAGCTACTCGGCAATGCAGCTGGCGCCACAACCGATACACTAGAGGTTTGTCCAACACGGTCCTCTCGTACTAGTGTCAGATCTTCTCAATATTCCTGCGCCCACAATAGATAGAGACCGAACTGTCTTGCGACGTTCTGAACCCAGCTCGCGTGCCACTTTAATGGGCGAACAGCCCAACCCTTGGGACCTTCTCCAGCCCCAGGATGTGACGAGCCGACATCGAGGTGCCAAACTTCCCCGTCGATATGAGCTCTTGGGGGAAATCAGCCTGTTATCCCCGGCGTACCTTTTATCCTTTGAGCGATGGCCCTTCCATACGGAACCACCGGATCACTTTAGCCTAGTTTCCTACCTGATCGAGATGTCTCTCTCCCAGTCAAGCACCCTTATACTAATACGCTCTGCGCATGATTACCATCCATGCTGAGGGTACCTTTGCGAGCCTCCGTTACTCTTTAGGAGGCGACCACCCCAGTCAAACTACCCACCACACAATGTCTCCCGTTTTCGCGGGATTAGAACCTAAATATAAGAAGGGTGGTATTTCAAGGACGACTCCACAACAACTGGCGCTGCCACTTCATAGTCTCCCACCTATCCTACACATCTTATATCCAAGCACAATGTGAAGCTGTAGTAAAGGTGCACGGGGTCTTTTCGTCCCATTGCGGGTAATCGGCATCTTCACCGATACTTCAATTTCACCGAGCTCATGGCTGAGACAGTGCCCAGATCGTTGCACCATTCGTGCAGGTCGGAACTTACCCGACAAGGAATTTCGCTACCTTAGGACCGTTATAGTTACGGCCGCCGTTTACTGGGGCTTCAGTTAAGACCTTCGTGCAAGCACTAAGCCCCTTCCTTAACCTTCCAGCACCGGGCAGGTGTCAGACCATATACTTCATCTTTCGAGTTCGCATAGTCCTGTGTTTTTGCTAAACAGTCGCCTGGGCCTCTTCACTGCGGCTCTATTATAAATAGAGCGTCTCTTCTCCCGAAGTTACGAGACCATTTTGCCTAGTTCCTTAGCCACGAATCACTCGAGCGCCTGAGGATACTCTCCTCGACTACCTGTGTCGGTTTACGGTACGGGCGCTATATATCTGAAGCTTAGTGGTTTTTCTTGGAAGCTTGTTTGGGGACACTATCTCGCTGGCCTAAGCCTTTGAGTACTATCGTACATCAACTCATGAGCGGATTTGCCTACTCAATCAACGTCTTCGCACTTCAACCAACAATTCCGTCTGTTGGCGGTCCTTACACTCCTTCGTCACCACATCGCAATATATACCGGTACGGGAATATTAACCCGTTTTCCATCGAATTCTCCTTTCGGATACTCCTTAGGTCCCGACTAACCCTGATCTGATTAGCATAGATCGAGGAAACCTTAGTCTTACGGCGGAAGGGTTTCTCACCCTTCTTATCGTTACTCATGCCTACATTTTCTTTTCTGTACGCTCCAGAACACCTCACAGTGATCCTTCTTCGCAGTACAGAATGCTCCCCTACCACTCATATCTCTTGATATGAATCCATAGCTTCGGTGGTATATTTGATGCCCGATTATTTTCCGCGCAGAAACGCTCGACTAGTGAGCTGTTACGCACTCTTTAAATGAATGGCTGCTTCCAAGCCAACATCCTAGCTGTCTTAGCATTTCCACCTCGTTCATTCAACTTAATATACACTTGGGGACCTTAGCTGATGGTCTGGGTTGTTTCCCTCTTGGCTACGGACCTTAGCACCCATAGCCTCACTGCTGGTGCAGTGTCATGGCATTCGGAGTTCATCAGGGGTTGGTAGGCGGTGAAGCCCCCTAGCCCTATTGGTAGCTCTACCTCCATGACACTCGACCCAACGCTGCACCTAAATGCATTTCGGGGAGTACGAGCTATCTCCTGGTTTGATTGGCCTTTCACCCCTACCCACAGGTCATCCGAACATTTTTCAACATGTACCGGTTCGGTCCTCCACTGAGATACTATCTCAGCTTCAACCTGCCCATGGGTAGATCACCAGGTTTCGCGTCTACCCCCACTAACTATTCGCCCTATTCAGACTCGCTTTCGCTCCGCCTCCGGTCCTTAAAACCTTAAGCTTGCTAGTGAGGAGTAACTCGTAGGCTCATTATGCAAAAGGCACGCCGTCACTCACTGTAAACAGCTTGCTCCGACCGCTTGTAAGCGTATGGTTTCAGGTTCTTTTCACTCCCTTT
>JBLHWH010000035.1:0-40110 GCA_047628935.1 Halioglobus sp.
TAACAATTCAAATACCTGCGCACTTAAATTTTCATCAGTGAAAATGTATTGCAAGGCAACAAAATAGGTGGTAATTGATGTCTGCTTTTTGTGTCTATCTCTACCTCTGAGATAGGTTCATAATCTAATTCTGGACTCTGCTCAAACCGTTATCTCACGATGAATATTTTCAAAATAGTACGAATATATTTTTGCCATATTTTAAAAATGTCAAAAAATCAACAATCTACGCATAGCACTTCTCGTAATATAATAATAATTCGAAAATAATTACTACCTTTCTATTCATTTTCACCAATTAAGTGTTGATTATCAATAGATTACGACAAATGGGTTAGCTTTCGGAAAGACACTAGGTACCTATTACTATTTCTGTTTGAATATTTCGCTTATATAATAGTAAGATGATTATATCCTGCGTTAAAAATACTCGTCGTGGCTAAGAACTATATCTGCGTTTTTTGCCTTGACTGTAGTTATCTTACTGGCAAATATAAAGTGAAATACTCAAACAGAATTGGTATTATATGCGATTTTCGAATATAGAACACTCGAAATACAATGTTATTTTTTTACATATTGCGTCAATATGATCACTGTTTGCCCCTCTACTTTTCCTTCTATATGATTAGCATTGTCTCTGACTAACCTGATTCGTCTAACAGCAGTACCTCTTTTTGCTACTAAGCTTGCACCTTTTACCTTTAGATCTTTGATCAATGTTACTGTATCTCCAGGTTCTAGAATTGTACCATTGCTATCTTTATGTACTACACTTTCTGATTCGTCTACGATTCCTTCTTCGGCCCAAGCTTTAGTGTCGTCATCGAGATACATCATATCTATAAGATCACCAGCCCAATCACTAGATTTTAGCTTGTGTAGCATTCTATAAGCAACTACTTGTACCGCAGGTTCCTGGCTCCACATGCTATCATTGATGCATCGCCAGTGATTTGGGTCTATATTGGCGCTATTTTCTAATTGATCAAGGCATACACTACATGCACAAACTTGATGTTCTAGTTTATCTCCTTGCTTAGGTGAAACAATGTATGTTGATAATTTCGCCTCATTAGCACAGAGTTCACACTTGGATGCACTTCTCTTCTCCAGTTCTCTTGAAATACTCATTCTTATTATCTTTTAATAACAGATTAATAGGGGTTTTACCTATTTTTCCAAAGGCCACTTGAATTTACCTTTTAGTTTCGCTGAAGCTTCAGTATTTTTATAACCACCTCTTTTTTTATTGCTATTGTTACGGTTGGAATTCTTTGAACCTTGAGAACTTTTGTTACTAGGAGATTTTGAGCTGTTGTTTTGATTGCTTTCTCTTTTATCTTTTGATTCTGATCTTTCGCCACGAGATTCATTTCTCTTTTGGTTCGATCTATCAGTATTTTTATCGTCGTTGTTTCTATCGTTATTGCTTCTTTTAGGTTTCTTTTCTCCTTTAGGTTTATCAGACCTGTTTCTAGAATTCCCTCCTTTCTGTCCGCTTTTATTTGCTTTTCTGTTAGCGAAAAACTCTTGTTTTCTTTTTTGTTTTTCTTTCTCCCACTCTTTTTTCTCAGCGGCAGTCATAGGCTTTTCGGACTGAGGATAATTGGCACTAGTAGCTACAGCTATTTTTATACCTATTAGCTTTTCGATATCCTTTACGAATTGGTTTTCTTCTGGTTCACATATACCTATTGCCGTTCCTTCCTCTCCAGCTCTACCAGATCTTCCAATTCTGTGTACATAAGTTTCAGGGAGATTGGGGATTTCGTAGTTGATTACATACTTCAGTTTATCAATATCAATACCTCTTGCCGCTATATCAGTAGCTACAAGTACCTGAATACTTCCTTCTTTGAATAACTTAAGTGACTTCTGTCTTTGATTTTGCGCCTTGTCCCCATGGATAGAATATGCATTTACTCCCTTTTTAGTTAGATTTTTAGCTACTCTATCAGCTCCATGTTTTGTTCTAGTAAATACTAACGCTTGTTCTATATTTCGCTCTCTAAGTATTTCTAATAGAAGAGCTCCTTTATCTGATCTGTTAGTGTAGTACATCACTTGCTGAATCGTCTCAGCTGTAGTGCTAGCGGGAGTTACTTCCACTTTTATAGGATTATCCAATATCTTACTCGATAATTCTATGATATTTGCAGGCATCGTAGCTGAGAAGAAAAGTGATTGTCTCTTATCAGGAATGATTTTTAGAAGTTTTCTGATATCATTGATGAATCCCATGTCAAGCATACGATCCGCTTCATCAAGAATAAACATTTTGATCTGATCAATTTTAATGTATCCTTGATTAATTAAATCAAGAAGTCGACCAGGAGTGGCTGTAAGAATATCAACTCCTTGTTTTAGTTTTTGTACTTGACTATGTTGTTTTACTCCACCAAAAATAACTGTGTGCTGTAGATCAGTGTGCTTACTATAGGCTCTTATGTTTTCATCGATCTGAATAGCTAGTTCTCTTGTAGGGGTTACAATCAGTGCTTTGATGATTGGCTTACCTTGATGGTTTTCATTATCCTTACTTATCAGCTGAATGATCGGAATAGCAAAAGCGGCTGTTTTACCCGTACCTGTTTGTGCTACACCAAGTACATCTCTTTCTGCTAATACTAGTGGTATTGCTTTTTCTTGAATCGGTGTTGGTTCTGAATATCCTTTTTCTGAAAGAGCCTTCATGATAGGCTCTATAATATTTAATTCTTTAAATGTCATTATGAGTGATTTGATTTATCTCCCGTAACAACAAAATTGTGTTCTCGGAGATCTTAAATTTGGTATAAAGGTAATAATATTACAGATAGTTATAATATGAAATGCGTATCATACTTTGAAAGTTTTTATTCTACGATTATCCTAGTATACTCATTACATAACTTTTCTTTCTTACTGATACAGGAACCATACTCCTATCTTTCATAGATATGTATCCGCCTTCTGTCTTGACATATGCCTTTACATATGCCATATTGATCAGATGAGATTGATGCACACGCTCAAATCCTGAATCGCTAAGCATCTTGTCAAACTCCTTAAGTGTACGTGTTATAAGAAGTTTACTCCCATCCGCAAAATAGAAATAGGTATAGTTAGTTATCGATTCAAGTCGAACGATATTTTTAATTTCGGCTACTTCAATTTTTTCAGATGTATGAAGGGCTATTTTTTCTAATTTAGAATCTGGCGCTATGCTTCCTCTTAATAAATCTAATTGTGATTTGGCAGATTGCTTCTTTTGAGTAAATTTTTCTACAGCTTTTATAAGAAGCTCTGGATTTACTGGTTTGAGCAGGTAATCTAATGCTGAGTATTGAAAAGCCTTGAGTGCATAATCCTGTCTTGCTGTCACGAATATCACTGAATCTAAATTATTAGGAATGATGTCTAAAAGGTCAAACCCACTTCCATCTTCCATTTCAATATCTAGAAAAAGGATGTCAGGTACATGTTGTTTTAGTAACTTAGCTCCAGAAAGTACTCCGTCCGCTTCACCTATTACTTCTACATGACCACAATAATCCGCAAGATCAGCTTTTAGGGACGTCCTAGCCAATTCCATGTCATCTATGATTATTGCCGTTAGTTTTTGCATTTATTTTACTATTTAGTTATTCATGTTTTCTTGAGAAAGAGCACATGTTTCTAATCTAGATCTGTCCTGTTATTATGAATCTCTACATTTTCAATCTATCCAATCTTCGCAATCAAGAATCTTTACATATAAAGATTCTTATTTTCAACATATCCAGCAGAGGTGGCTTCGATAAAAAAATCATGCTTCCCTTCTTCTAAGGGTTTGATCTTTTTAGCGGGTACACCAGCGTACAGATATCCAGATTCTAAAATTGAACCTACAGTTACGACTGCTCCAGCCCCCACTATTACATTAGATTGAACGATAACTCCGTCCAATATTATTGCACCCATTCCTATAAGTACATTATTATGAATCGTACAGCCATGAATAATAGCTCTGTGACCAACTGACACGTCATCACCTATCACCGTGTCTTGTTTGCCAGTAGAACCATGAACGATAGCGGCGTCTTGGATATTAACTCTATTGCCTATTCTTATCTTATTTACATCGCCACGAATTACGGACTGGAACCATACACTAGATTCATTACCGATTTCTACATCACCAGTTACAGTAGCATTATCTGCTACCCAACAGGTGTTGTCAATCTTTGGGGTGATGCCTTTTACAGAGATTATTGCCATATTGGTTTATGACTTTTTATGAGATATCGGGGTAAGCGTGTATCCTTCTTTTTTTAGCAAGTTGATTACACCTTTATCACCTGCTAAGTGTCCAGCACCAACTGCAAAAAATGTTGGCATTTCAGACATCATTGTTTTCATACCACTTATCCAGGCTTTATTCCTTTTGCTGAGCAGTATATCTTCATATTCGGATAATTGCTCACCTTCGTCAGTAATCATAGAAATCATAGCATTGATATTCTGTGACCTGTACATTTCTACCATTTCTTTCATTTGATCACTTCCAGAGTCTCCTGATTTGATAGTTTCAATAAGCATTTCTGCTTGAGCTTTATAAGGAATAGAATCGAAAACACTCATTTGGAATTCTATTGTTTCAAGGCCTGCCATTGGTTTGTTCGAGCTTTTAGCAATATCCATAAATTCCATTTCATATGATTTCATACTACCATTTTGTAGACCTGCAGGATCCATATCTCCTGAAGCAAAAACAGTAAGGAACATAGGTTTCATTTTTTCCAGCATCATCAATGGCATTCCTATTTTAGCAAAGTGAGCATCTACCATTTTATAATCCTCTTCACTAATAAGATCTTTCAATGTTTTTCCGTCGTTCATGAATGCCTTGTTCATAATACTCATCATATTACCCATATCGCTCATCTCATTCATATCTATTTCGAACACCATTTTTTTAGTATTGTCAATAGCTGCGAGTGTACCCTTAGGTAAAAAGTATGCATCAGAATCGATGAGGTGGATTGTGCCATAAAGGTATGAAGGTTCAGCTATACCATTACCCTCAATCTTCCAGAGGAGAGCATTAGTTAGCGGTTTGTATACTTGGTTTTCTACCTTTTGTGATAATCCATCTTTTGTAGTTTTACAAGATGTAGATGTGAAAGAAACTGCAATCATCAATATTGCGATCAGTCTAATATATATGGTCATATTTTTCTATTTAATATTAAGGTAACGATTGGTCCGTGGTCGGAGTTCAATTTTTCTATTGAATGCTACTATTATTGGATGATTGGGCGATAAGTTATTACCGTTTTCTGGCTCAAAAATAAAAAGGGAAAAACCATTTCTGATCTTTCCCTTGATTTATTGTTATAAGATTATTTACTTAGCGTATTGAACCTTTACTTTTTCACCTATCCAGCAACCTACAGTTTGAGTTGTACCTTCTTTAATTCCCCGTTGGAATCCGTCTTCTTTAGAAGGCATAGAAGCGCTATATTTTGATAATCTAGAATTAGCGTCTTTTGCAACAGATGGATCTACTGATTTGGCATATCTGTATTTGGCCATTGCTGCAAGAATTGCAAGTCTTTGATTCCATGAGTCGCCACAAGATCTAGCTCCTGATCCATACATGTCACCAATAAGCATATATGGTCTTCCCCATCCCGGTCTATTTTTAGCTGCTTCAAGTGCAGTTGCTCTAGCCGCGCTATAACTTTTGAGTTTTCTATATTGAATAGAAGCCTTGCTGAATTGATAACCACCTTTTTTACTTAGGTCAGTTGCATCCGCTATTGCTTCATCATATTTGTCTATTGCTTCAGAATATTTACCTTGATCGTACAGTTTTTTTGCAATTATACTCGGGTTGTTTGCTTCGAATTCAGCTTGTGCTGCGGCATTTTGACCTTTTGCCCACACTTTATACTTGGCCTCTACCTCTATTAAGAATGGATGATCAGTAGTACAGCCTTGAGCTTTTAGTTTTGACACTATTCTCTTCCATGTTTGTGGATCGTCAATGTTGTCTTCGTATTCTGGTTTAAGTTGTTCTACAAAAAATTCACAATCGAATATATCATTCGCTATAACAGCAAATTTTGCATTCATTGATTCTTTAGCTTGTTGGTAATAGGCAGATAAGTTGTCATTTTTATTAATACTGTAGTCTGCAACATCATTGAGCTCTTCGTAGATTGCTCTTGCCACGGCTTTGTCCATTTTTCCTTTTTGGAATTGATAAACGGCGATTGATGCATAAGGATCATATACTATATATTCAACATCATCTCCACTGTTTTCAAGAGCCATTTTTAAAGCTTCTGTAGTTTGAGAGTAAGGTGTGTTAAATGTGTAAAACATATCAAATGCTTTTCGTCCAGCTAGATATCCGATTCTTGCATTGATACAAGATCCATCTGGACACTTACTGCTTACAATCGATCCAGCTCTATAACATGCTATAGCATCATCGATCAAAGAAATATATTTATTTTTGTGTTCTTCTTTTTTAACGACGTCAGTTTCATTCTTATATTTCTCTAAGAATAATTGTGCTCCATCTGTAAAGTGATAATCTCTTTTTCCGTCGGCTGCGGGGGCTATACTAAATGCCTTTTCCCAGTTTTCGAAGGCGATCACATAATCTTTATCTTTTAGCGCTTGTCTGTAGATAGAGTGCGCGTTTTCTGCATCCTCTTTTTGTGGTGAATCCACCCATGATAGACACTGCGCATTCCCCAATGTCACAGTTGCTAATGTTAAAACACTCGCAAATAATAATTTTTTAAGTCGTGTCATAATAATAATCCTTTTTTAGTTCTTGTTAATCTGCCACTTTATCAATTGCCATCAGTCAATATAGTAGATGAAGATTTGTTATTTATAGTTGTGTTCTTCTAGTTGTATTTACGCTTTAAAAACCATTCGTCATCATTAAATGTGAATCCTAAGTTTATTTTAAAGAATGTTTCTTCAATTACAGAACCACTTCCTTTTTTACCAAATTCGATTCCAAGATTTGCATGTGATATTTTTCTTTGGTAAATAAATGGTAATCCCAGACCGAATGTTACGCCATAAGAATTGATTTGTTCTCCAGCTACGACTCTTGGGTCTGTTTTATAATATAGACCATATCGGTAATATACTCTTTTGAAATACCTATTGTAAGATCTATGATTAGGACGAAAGAATCCTCCTAAAGAAACATTCATTGTGTTCTTTAACGGATTTTTAGCAACTGTAGGGTCAGCATCATTTTTATACGACGACCAATTCGCGGCACTAAAATCAAATCCAACCATATACTTGTTGCCATGGTAGTAGCTAGCACCAAACCCCAATTCTAAGGGTAGTTTACCACTTCCGGCTTGATCCGATGAAATAGAAACCGTATCTACAAACTGATTTGTTGGTGTCGGTGTCTGTACTCCAAGTTTTGATTCTGTTAAAGAAGTACTAAAGCTTGTTGCACTTTTTATTCGCACACCTAAAGATAAAATTTTAGCCTGTTGCGTCGTCTTTTCATCTATATTTTTCTGGTTCAACACTTTAATATACATACCACCTACTCCCCAAATGAAACCATTTAAGTTATATTTTGAGGTGAATATGTCTTGATATGCTACCGGTAAATCTAATAAAGTGATAATCTGGTCGTATTCTATTTGTCCAAATAAGTACCCTAAATTAAGTCCAAATGAAAAATCCTTATACTTTATCGCATTTCCCCACATGAACTTATAGCTTCCACCATTTCCTGTAAATGATCTATCCACATCCCCAATACCAGCTATACTGTCTCGTGAAGTGATATTATAGCCCACGGTACTATTAGGCATCAAAGTAAATGACATCCCAAGATCATAAGGTCTCTTTTTTTGATTTAATATCTCATTGAGCGGATTTGAAAGCGGAAAAGCAAGAGATAAATATTGGAGATTTCCATTCCAAGCTGTACTTGTTTCATTTCCACTTTTAAGAGTAGATCTAGTTGCTGACATTCCTATATCAAAAGCGGTAGCTTTCAAGGATGCCAGACTTGCAGGGTTAACGATATTTATATGATAGCCATCTACATAAGAAGAACCTAAAGATCCCATTCCTCTGAGATGCAAAAAGTTTTCATCTACGAGATCTCCGATTCCATATCTTGAATACGGCGAATTTCCATTTATTTGCGCAGATACCTGAGTAATTACTAAAAATGATAATAAGAATGCTATTATTCTATATTGCATAGTTTATTGTTGCATCTAGTCCTTCTAAGACTAGAAATGAGTGGACAAATATCTTAGTTTTTAAGAGATCTTCAAAAAAAGGAGCATCTCCTCCAGTTATTATTACGTTAATATCTCCTATGTCTTGTTTTATCATAGCTATTAACGATTCTATTTCTAATAATGTACCATAAACAACACCATTTTGCATTGCGGTAACAGTATTTTTACCAATATAGTCCTTATTATATACAGGTTCTACAAGAGGTAGGGTAGAGGTCATTGTATCCATTGCCTGTGCCCTCATACGTAATCCAGGAGAAATATTGCCACCTAGGTACTTTTTATCAGCGGTAATTATATCGTATGTGATACAAGTTCCGGCATCAATTATAAGACAATTTTTATTTGGATATACTTTTGTGCATCCGATGGCAACAGCCAATCTATCTTTTCCTAAAGTCTTAGGAGTTAGATACATATTGTCAATAGGTACCAGTGTTTTATGATTCAATCGAATCAAAGATACCTTGGACTTTACTCTTTTTTCAAATACACTTACACTTTTGCGAGTACTACTTGATATGGCCTCTGTTATTTTATATTTTTTAATTAATTCATTGACTTCTTCTTCGTTCATTGTGTGAAATGCATCATTATGAACCATAGTACCATTATCGAATATACCGATTTTGATCCTTGTGTTTCCTATATCTATGCAGAGATTCATTTTACGGATTTGAACATAAATTAATTATTTTCTTCTTAGTGTTTGAAGTGTCTAACTCCAGTGAACACCATTGCAATATCATTATCATTGCAATAGTCGATACTTAATTGATCTTTAATGGAACCGCCGGGCTGTACTACTGCCCGTATACCAGCCTTATCTGCGATTTCTACACAATCTGGAAATGGAAAGAAAGCATCAGAGGCCATAGCACATCCTTGAAGTTCGAAACCAAAACCTTTAGCTTTGGCAATTGCTTGGTTACAGGCATCTACTCTACTTGTTTGTCCACAGCCCATACCTAGTAACTGATTGTTCTTTGCCAGGACTATAGTATTTGATTTCAGGTGTTTTACACACTTGTTAGCAAATATTAAGTCATTTAACTCTTGATCGGTTGGCTTTCTATTTGTCGCCGGAGTCATTTCAGTGGCCGCTTCTGTCCTTTTATCAGTATCCTGTTGGATTACACCATTAAGAAGACTCTTGAAGCTTTTATCATTTACATGAAAGTGTTTGATCTTTAATAAAATTCTCTTCTTTTTTATTCCAAGAAGATCCATGGCTTCTTGATCGAAGTCAGGGGCTATTAGTACTTCGTAAAATAATTTATTGATTTCTTCTGCAGTGGCAAGATCTATTTTTGTGTTACAAATTAATATGCCACCAAATGCAGACATAGGATCACCAGCTAATGCAGCATGCCAAGCCTCTAATACAGTTGATCTTGTAGCTATCCCACAAGGATTAGTATGTTTTAATACTGCAAATGTAGGTGCATCATTTTTAAACTCCGCCATTAAGTTGACAGCGGCATCTACATCTACTAGATTATTATATGATAATTCTTTGCCACCTATTTTCTCGAACATTGCATCCATTTCACCAAAGAAGATTCCTTGTTGATGCGGATTTTCTCCATATCTAAGAGAAGTCCCAATATGGATGGATTGTTTGAATGCTGGCTCTGTGTCTTTCTCTAGGCTATCAAAGTAGTTATGAATAGCAGTATCATAATTTGATGATACTTTGAATGCTTTTCTAGCAAGTGTTTGTCTATCGCCTAGAGTTGATATTCCATTTTGATCAGTCAGAATTCTTTCTAATTCAGAATATTCATTTTGGGAAGGAATAACGACTACATCGCCAAAGTTTTTCGCAGCACCTCGTATCAATGCTATGCCACCAATATCTATTTTCTCGATAATGGTTGCTTGATCGTTTGTAGCTGCTACCGTTTGTTCAAATGGATACAAATCAACAACAACAAGATCTATCTGAGGAATTTCATATTTGTCAAGTTGTAAAAGATGATTTTCTTCTCGTCTTGCTAAAATGCCACCAAATACTTTTGGGTGCAAAGTTTTTACTCTTCCGTCAAGGATAGAAGGGTAACTTGTCAGATCTTCTACTCTTTCTACTTTTCCTCCTTGAGTCTCTATGAATTTTTGAGTCCCGCCTGTACTATAAATTGTAACACCATGTTCTATAAGTGTCTTTATAATGTTCTCTAGTCCGTCTTTATGAAATACGGAAATTAGAGCCGATTTTATCTTTCTTTCAGCCATTCTTTGAAGATAGGTTGGTTGCTTAATTACGGTTTATATACCGCTACTCTCTAAAAAGCTGCAAATGTAATGAATTGAGGCGTAAAACATGAATGAATAAGGGGCTGTGTTAGTAAATTATGTTGTATAATTTGATACTTTTTTTTAAGACTAATATTTTGTCACCTTTGATTTTGATTGGTAGGCATCTTTTTCTTCAATTGGAAAAACTAGAATTTGTAGGTTTGTAGTTTCGTGACATAAATTTTGTTGTTTATTCAGCTTGTTCAGAAAATATAAATTTGTCTTATCTAGTTTCATTAATTGCAGCGTTTATTCTGGGAATGTCCAAATCAGGGCTGAAAGGAATGGGGATTGTTATAGTCACATTGATGGCCTTAGTTCATGGCGCCAAGGCCTCTACTGGTATATTACTTCCGCTTTTGATTTTTGCCGATATTTTGGCTGTTACCTATTATAATAGACATGCTCAGTGGCGTTATTTGTTGAAGTTCTTGCCTTGGATGATAATCGGTGTGTTGATTGGTGTTTATGTTGGGAAAGATCTACCAGAGGATGTATTCAAGAAAGGTATGGCTGCAATCATCTTAATAAGTGTGTTTATTATGTTTGCTTGGGAACGGTATGATGAAAGTAATGTGCCAGGTAAAGTATGGTTCGCAGGTACTATGGGACTATCGGCAGGGTTTACGACTATGATTGGGAATCTTGCTGGTGCATTTTCAAACATCTTTTTCTTAGCTACACGAATGCCTAAAAATGAATTTATTGGAACAGCCGCTTGGCTCTACTTTATAGTAAACTTATTTAAACTACCTTTTCATATCTTTAGTTGGGAGACAGTAACGTCATCTTCTTTAATAGTTGATATTAAAATATTACCAGGTGTAGTGATTGGTTTTATAATAGGAATAATGATCGTTAAAAGGTTTAAAGAGAATCAATATCGAAAATTCATTCTTATTATGACAGCATTAGGTGCACTTGTAATGCTAATCAAGTGATGTATATTACCAATCCTGTTTGAGTATGTAGGTTTGGGCTTAAGGACTATTAATTGTGGTACGAGTGATGTCTTTCGCAGAAAATACACGTTACTCATAGAGTAAGCGCATGTAAGATTGTTTTAGTCATGTAAGTGAGGTAGTAGCGATCGTATAAGTTATGGTGTAATGGATGGCTTTCGCAGAAAATACCAATTTTACAGAAAACACCCGTTGCGAAGCAAACGCACATGCAAAAAAAACGCAGATATAGTAATAGCGAATGCTAAGGGCGCATTTCAAATTGGCGCATATTGAAAATTGATATATTTAAATAAAAAATATGAATGGAGATATGATAAAGTCAACATCATAAAGCAGTTTCGCGATTTGACAATTCTGCGATCCTGAAAAAAAAATAATTAAAATGCTTGAATATATTATTAACAAAGCGTCATTTTGAAATACATACAATGTTAATGTGAAACAATCACTCATTCCTGCGCAAGTTACAGCGGTCTAAGCAGAGGTATGAGTATTTTTAACGCAGAATAAAGCGATTTTACTTAAAATATATGCAACAGTTATTTATCTGGCTTCTGCAATAAACATTGAAATTCAGGCAGAAACGATACAAATGAAGCACTTTGGCTAGATGTACTAGAATATCAAATGCAAAATGGATGATTCGTTGCCAAATCATCCATTTTAATATGTGTTTCTGTGATTAGAATTTACTCTTCCTCTGCAGATGCTTTATTTCCTTTTACAGGTGCTTGATAGTTCAAGTCTGGTACAACATTAACGAACGTTCTTCCCATTCTTCTTTTTTTGAATTCAATTGTACCTGGTACCAAAGCGTGAAGTGTATGATCTCTACCTATTCCAACATTTACGCCAGGGTGAAATTTTGTACCTCTTTGTCTTACTATGATATTACCAGCTTTTGCGTATTGACCTCCGAATAATTTTACACCTAAATATTTAGGATTACTATCTCTTCCATTGTCCGTACTACCTACTCCTTTCTTATGAGCCATGATTGATATATTTTATTGTTATGAAAAATAAATCCGCATTACTATGCAGAGATAGTGTCTATTTTAATTTTAGTGAAGCATTGTCTGTGGCCATTCTTTACTTGATACCCTTTTCTTCTTTTCTTTTTAAAGACGATTACTTTGTCACCTTTTTGGTGTCCAAGTATTGTAGCACCAACTGAGGCACCACTCAAAACCGGCGTGCCCAAAGTAGTAGATCCGTCATTTTCAACCAATAATACTTGGTCAAAATTAACTTTATCACCCTCTGAAGCTTCTAACTGGTGGACAAAGATCTCTTGACCTTCTGTCACTTTCATTTGCTGACCAGCTATTGTTACGATTGCAAACATGTTATTTAATTTTTATTATTTTTTCCAAATGGAGTGCAAAGATAATCATTTTATTAGATTATACAAGAGCATTTTAGAGTGAAAATATTGTAAACCACACTTTTATTTATCTAGGTGAGATGTATTTTCATTTTTAATTGCAAAAAAAAAAGGATGCAACAAATGTTACATCCTTTTTTTATATTATATTTTGGATATTTTTTTAGTATCCAGAATTTTTATTTCCACTATAAGTAGAACCACTAGCTGACCTTGTCGTTCTATCACCTATACCAGCGTTAGGACCCTCTGGTCTTTCCATTTCGCTGTCACTTTCTCCACATACTCTGAATTCTACTCTTCTGTTCATGTAGTGTTGTGATTCTGATTTAGCGGTTACACCTCCAACCATTGGAGCCTCTTCACCACCATACATTAACTTGAATCTACTTCTTTCAATACCGTAGTTAGTTACTAGGTAATCAACGGTAGCTTGAGCTCTATTGTAAGAAAGTACTTTGTTGTAGTCATCACTATTTCTAGCATCAGTATGGCCTACTGCGGACACACATACACTTGGGCACATCTTCATTACGTTAGCTACGTGGTGTAGTTGTCCATAAAATTCTGGCTTAATATTATATCTGTCAAGATCAAAGTGAATCATTGGCAAGAACCATTTTCCACAATCAGATTTGTTTGCTAAGTTGTTAACAGTAGTCATCATTGCTAATGTTTTATTGTCAACGATTGCATTTACATCGTCCTCAGTAATTGTAGGTACAGCAGCAACTCCTTTGTCATCAACATCAAAACCAGGAGGAGAATAAGGTTCTTGATCTTTACAATCTGCAAATCCGTCACCATCACTATCTAAAGTTACACCTCGTGTATCAACAGGGCACCCTGCAGGAGTATCTAATTCTTGATCTAACATATCAATGATACCATCAGCATCTTCATCAGTAAGATCAAGTATAGGTCTTTGCTTCAATTCTGCTATATCATTAAATGTAGCCTGAAGAGGATTTAACCAATATAAAGGCTCAGTTACTTTATCTAAATTTCCTAAGTTGATTCCTAATCTGATGTTAGTGTAATGTACAATATCAGTATTGTTTGTCTGATCTAGTTCTGTTCTGAACTTTATTCCATCAAGGAAATCATTGTCAGAAAGCATTACTTGGTGCTCGATACCTATATTAATTCTTTTACTTATTTTTCGAGATAGACCCATTGAGCCTGTAAAGATGACATGAATATTAGTTTCGTCCCCTAGTCTAAAAATCCCCTGTTTTTTTGGACCATCTGTTTCATATACACCATCATAAATATTAGCAATGAAATCTTTTCTTTGATTTCTACCTTCTTTTGTGTCAAGTGAAAATGCATTTATTCCACCTAAACCTTGATATGCAAGGAGGTTACCATCTAGAAGATCTAATTTTGTGTTGTGATTAGATAGACCTACACCTATAGTTGTATACCAATTCCATTTGTTTCTGTCTTTGTGGAATAGTAGGTTGCCAATGTTAATTACACCTTGAAGTGCACCATACATGTAAGTAGTTTTATGATTTGGTACCCATCCAGCTGATCCCTCATACTGAGCATATTCATTAACGAAATCCTCATCTCCAGGGACACCGTATTCAACCAATCCGCCACCATCGGCACGTGTACGCCAAAGTTGAGTTTCTTTTCCTGTCATTTGTCCATAAAACAGGTCAGCTCTCACTGAGAATACATAATGTACAGCTTTCCTTAAGTGTAATCCTACACCATATCCACCTGGAATTGTTCTATCTACATCGCCATCAATGAAAGCATGACCAATGTGTACACCTAATTCCCATGCACTTTTTGGTTTTGCAGAATAGTTAGTTTGGCCCATTCTCCACATTTTGTTTTGTTCTGGGTCCTTTGTCATCTCATCCGAAATGCCAGTTTTTACAAATGCATCATCTTGTGCATTTACACTTAGAAAGCAAAAAGCTAGTAAGCAACTAAGTAAATAAATCCTTTTTATCATAGGGCTATAATTTAATCTTTTTAGAAGTTTATTGTGCACAAAAATACCTAAATATTATAAGACACCAAATTATATTGAGGTAATATACTATGTAAAAATAGTATTTAATACATTATGAAGCGCTCTTTCACTAAATTTCATCTTAGAATTGTTTGATTCTAACATATTTAGCATGAATTTCCGAATTGTCAAGCTTACATCCTCAAATATCGCCTGATCTGTTAATTCTGCTTTTTCCTGCATTAAATAGGCAAAAACGCGAGCCATGCCACAATTTGCTAAGAAATCTGGAATGATACTTAACTTACCATCTAAATACTTCGCCGTTTCGCCAAAAAATATTTTGTCATCCGTAAAAGGAACATTAGCACCACAAGAAATCAGTTCTAAGCCATTTACTAATAATCTTTCAATTTGGTCACGGCTTACAATCTTGGAAGCTGCACCTGGAATGAAAACGTCAGCTTCTATATCCCATATTTTTTCATTGATTTGTTCAAAAGGAATGAGTTCTGCACTCAATTCATTCCCATTTTTAGCTACGAATAAATTTTCTACGCGCTCTCTCGATAGACCATTGTTGTCTATTATGCCCCCTTTGCGATCAATAATACCTACTATCTTGGCTCCAGCATTTGAGAGATAATAGGCTGTGGCGGACGCAACATTACCCCAACCTTGAATAATAATCTTTTTATCCTTTACTGTTGTATTGGAGAATAAATCGTAAAAATGTACGACAGATTCAGCTACTCCGTATCCGGTGATCATATCTGCTACGGCGTATCTGCCTTTATTAACAGGTGCAAATGTTGGATCCTCAATAGTTTTAGCACATCCATATCTTAGTTGACCAATAATATTTATGATTTCCCCTTTACTAGATTTTAAATGGCCGTTGACTATACCTTCTTGTGGATGCCATAATCCTAACTCTTCTGTAATAGGTACCACATCTTTTAGTTCGTCTACATTTAGATCTCCTCCAGTTCCATAATAGTTTTTTAGAATAGGATATACAGCTGCATACCATCTTTCTAAAACTTCAGTTCTTCTGGGGTCTCTAGGGTCAAAGTCAATACCCGATTTTGCACCTCCAATTGGAGGTCCACAAACACCAAATTTTATTTCCATGACTTTGGCTAATGAAACCACTTCTTCTTTATTAAGGCCCTTTCTCATTCTGGTTCCACCACCTGCAGCACCGTTTTTTAAGGTGTTGATTACAACCCAACCTTTAGCTTCAGTTAGTTGATCTTGCCATTCGAATACTATTTCTGGGCTTTTATTCTTGTATTTTTCTAATAAAATATCTAAACTTTCTTTCATAGAATAAATTAGTTTTTAGTTATAAGTGTCTATAAAACAATATTTTTTATATTTGCTTTAAATCTAATATGAAATATGTTATCAAATTGGTTATCTCCTCTGACTTCGGATCAATGCAGCAATTATTTTACTGATAAATTTAGTTGTCAAGGCAACTTTCCTGATCTAACTAACACAAAAGTAGTAGTTTTTTCGAGAGAGCATAAGTTTTCTGCCGCTGTTAGGTCAGCATTAGGCAATTTTCACAATCATTTTGAGACTACCATAGTTGATATTGGTAGCCTTAATTCACCAAATGCATCCACTATATATCAAGTAATTTCTGAACTTCAAGATGGATATATATTACCTGTTTTAATAGGAGTTGATCTTGATTGTTTTAAAGAATTTTGTCAGGCAATGCTGATGGAAGGCAAACTAGATAACTGCGCATTTATTTCTAACAGTATCACATTATCAAATGATAAGTATAATGTAGCGAATATTGGCTATCAGCGACACTTTATACCTAAGTTTCAATTTCAAGAAATTATTGAATCAACTACAACTGGACTGAGTTTAGGAGCATTACGAGTGAATCAAACAATACTTGAACCAATATTGAGGGAATGTAATTATTTGCATTTTGATTTAGCGTCAATAAGGAAATCTGATTGTCCTAAAGTTCAAAACTCTTTGCCCACTGGTCTTCACTCTGAAGAGGCTTGTCAAATAATGAGGTATGTTGGAGAAGGGTTAAGATTAAAATTAGTAACAATCGATACTGTTGGATTGGATGAAAACTCAATCCAAGAAGCATTATTAGTTTCGGAGTTAATTTGGTATTTGCATGAGGGAGTAGAGCTACGATCTAAAGATCATCCTGCTTATTCTAAAGACTTTAAAGAATATATCATAGAATTGAATGAAGTGGATCATTCTTTAATATTTACACAAAGTAATAAATCAGGTAAATGGTGGCTTAAACTCGATAATGATTCTAACAAATATGTTTCTTGTGCATATGAAGAGTACCAACAAACGATAGAAAATGAGATTCCAAACAGATTATTGAAACTTCTATAATAATGGAATCAAATTTTCGAGAGCAATACCTCTTGAACCTTTAAGAAGTATTGTTTTATTTCTCAAGGGTTTATCAGTTAATAGTTTTGACAAACTTTTGGTGTCAGTGAAATAGTTGAAGTATTTTGGCATATCTACTTTTTGAAATTCTTTTCCAATTATGAATACTGACTGGAATCCTAATTCTTCTATATATGTAACAAGATCTTGATGTTCGGATTTTGATTCAAAACCTAGTTCCAACATATGTCCGATAATTAGAGTTTTGTTTTTAGTTTTTGCTTTATATAGATTATCTATACTTACCCTCATACTAGACGGGTTAGCATTATAGGCATCAAGTATTAATACATTATAATCAGTATTTCGTATTTCAGATCTATTATTAGATGGTACATATGCTGATAAGCCTTTCGAAATTTCTTTACTGGTAATTTGAAAGTATTGTCCAATTGTAATTGCAGCTAACATGTTAGTTGCATTATAACCGCCACTCAGATTTACAGAATATTCATATTTTTTATAAGATATTTTTAAATATGGAAATTCATTTATGGTTTTGATCATAGCACTATCGTATTCAATGGCATTATCTTTTTGTTCTATAGATAATGCTAATCTTTTGTCTGCACGATCAAAAAAAATCTGTCCATTTACCTTTCTAATGAATTCATATAGTTCGGTTTTGGCTTTTCTGACACCCTCGATATTTCCAAATCCTTCTAAATGAGCTTTTCCAATGTTTGTAATTAGGCCATAATCTGGCAATGATATTTCTGAAAGGAATTTGATCTCACCTTGGTGGTTGGCTCCCATTTCTATGATAGCTATAGTATGATGATTATTTATCGATAATATACTGATAGGTACTCCTAAGTGATTATTGAGATTTCCTTTAGTAGCAAATACGTTAAATTTTTCAGACAAAACACTTGCTAATAATTCTTTTGTAGTGGTTTTTCCGTTTGAGCCAGTAAGACCAATTATTGGAATCTGTATAGTTGCACGATGATATCTTGCAAGGTTCTGTAATGCGCTCTCTACATTAGTTACGAGTATTGTATTAGGTAGTTCCTTATAAACTTCATCGTCTATGACTGCATATTTAGCTCCTAATTTTAGAGCATTATTTACATATAAATGTCCGTCAAAATTCGGTCCTTTTAAAGCAAAAAACATTTGATTTTCAGAAATAGTCCTAGTATCAATAGATACGCCAGAGCATTCTAAGTATTTTTTATGTAGTTCAGCGGTTGTCATATTGTTATTTAAACAAAATAAGGAGTTAAAAAGATTTTGGTACAAAGAAAAAGCCTTTGCATCATTTAAGTTACAAAGGCTTTAATATCTTTAAAAATATTTCTTAATATCTTCTTTTTACTTTTTTCTTTCCTTCTTTGAAAGTGTTTCCACCAGTGTCTTCATTTCCACCTTCTCCTCCTACTCTAATCATTGCACATCTGAATCCTATTGATCTATCAGACTTATCTCTTTGCTTAAATTTTCTAGCTCCAGGAGATAACCAGAATAATCTGTCAGCCCATGAACCACCTTTGATAACCATAGATTCATTATTAATTAAGGTAGTTATACCATAACCATAAGTGATTGATTCATCATCATCATCTTGATAATCTCTAGCATCACCAACTCTATAGTTTTCTCTTGTAGCAACTTCTTCATCAGTTACATCTCGGTATTTAAGATTTCCAAGACTATCTTTTTCAGTTATAGCTCCATTTTCATCAATAACGAGTTGTTGGAATTGATTACCTCTGTATGGGTTCAAATCTTGTTGCTCAGTATCTTTTAATGAAGATCCAGTAAGTGGTCTGTATACATCAGCTGTCCATTCGGCTACATTTCCAGCCATATTGTAAAGACCAAAATCATTTGGTAAGAAAGCTCTAACAGGACCGGGTGTAGACGCATTATCATTCAAAGCTCCAGCCATTCCCATATAATCTCCTCTTCCTCTCTTGAAGTTAGCTAAGATTTTACCTTGTGTACCATTTCTAGTTTTGTATCTAGCTGTGTTGCCATTCCAAGGAAAAATTCTCTTGTCTGTGATTAACTCATCTTTAGAAGAAGCTTGATTACCTTGAAGTGCTAATGCAGCATACTCCCATTGTGCTTCAGTCGGAATAATGTAGTCAGGAAGAAGAATACCATCTTCGAACTTTACGGCTCTTTCACCACCAGTTACTAAATCAGGCATGTTTTTATTTACATTTCCCTGATATTGACCAACAAGATATGCTTCAGTATCAAATACGTCAGAATCTTTTTGATCAGGACTATTGTTTAATATTCCTCTTTTGATTAATAACATTTCATTTACTCTGTCAGATCTCCAAGCGGCATAATCGCTAGCCTGATCCCAATTAACTCCGACTACAGGGTAATCATCATATGATGGGTGACGAAAGTATGTTCTAACAAGAGGTTCGTTATACGCTAACTCCTCTCTCCATACTAATGTGTCAGGAAGTGATTGTTGATGAACTTCAGGATATGAAACATAATGTGTCTTTGTCCAATGCAAGTATTCTCTGTAGTGAATATTACTCACTTCAGTTTCATCCATATAAAAAGAAGATACAGTTACTCTACGTGGCATATTATTCCACTCAAACGTAACATCTTCTTGAGTAAGGCCCATTGTGAATGTCCCTCCTTCTATAAGTGTTAAATTAGGACCAGTAACCTGACCTTCGTAGTCTAATTTTTCGAATCCTCCCCATTCAGGATCGTTGTACTTCCAGCCTGTGGCATCCGAAGTTTCTCCACCTTTACTGCAAGACCCCAATATTAAACTTGCAGTGAAAGCGACAGTCATAAATTTTAATAAACTCTTCATTCTGTTACTTGTTTTAACCGTTAAGTCGGCAAATATAATTAAATTTTAGTATTAGCCTTATGATTCAAAATATATTAGAGACATATATTCTAAAAGAAGAAATTAAATCTCTAGTAATTTTAAAAGCACAAATTATACCATTCTATCGAAATAACATAAGACAATCGTTGTACTTACTCTCTTTTGGCAGCAATTTGTCAAAATTCATAACTACTGATATCTCATGACTGCCACCACTTCCGATGGATAACCCCGAAATCGTATAATCATAACTATAAGTGATCTTGAATATTCCAGATTTTCCCCCAACTGAAGCTATTACTGAATCACTATTACTACCAGAGTGCCTATACCAGACTCCTCCGAATGCTTGCATGACATTGACATACGCACCGACATTCGCCTGCCAAAAGTCATTTTGTTTTACAAATAAAACGTTTGGTGATATAAACGTACCGAATTCACCATTATTGCCTCTGTCTAAATTGATTTGAGTCCCACCATGAATAGACCATCTAAGTGGAAGATTTCCTTTTTCTCCTGTAAGATCATCAATGAAATCTAAATTAGGAGTATTCATATGTTTGAAGGATATACCGCCATAATATTGCGGAGTATAAAGAAGAAACCCAGAAGATACATCTAAATAACTTTTTGATGGAGATGGATTTAATACTTCCGCTGTTGGAAATGGTACACCACCTGGTGAAGTTAATCCAAATTGAGGATCTAAATTATCAAGAAAAATAAGCTTAGATTGATCAATTCTTGTTTGTCCGTAGGCCACATCTAGACCACCTTTAATATACATTTCATCCTTTATTCTAATACGATAGGAATAAAGACCTCCTAGCTTAGTGGATTTTAAAGCTCCATTTCCTGAATCATCCGCAGTTACATATAAACCAACACCTGATGATTTATTCCATCTTTGGTCATATGTCACCGAATAAGTTGTGTAAGCATTTTCAATCGAGGGCCATTGATTTCGGTAAATAACAGAAACCAAAGCACCACGTGTATTTCCAGCAAATGAAGGGTTGATCAGAATAGGAGCATTATAATACTGTGAATACACAGGATCCTGTCCATATGCTGTAAAAGCAATAAATAAGGCAATAAGTAGTGTCCCTAATGTTTTAATATTCATCGACTGATTTAAAAATGAGTGTTCCCCTTACTCAACTTCAAAGCTAAAAATTTAATCTTATCACTAGTAATTTGATTGATTATAATGAAAATAAGTAATTAATATAATAGCCTTTGTTTTTCATGAACGAGAGAACGTTGTATCTAGTTCATTTATTTTCATGAATTGAAGATAAAGTGTGGAATGGGTTATGACGACAATTAATGCAATTTTTCTACAATACAGTCGTCCACAATGCGTTTTTAAGTTGTTGTCTATGAAAATGTCTGTGTTGCACGTATAAATAATTTATATTTGATGCGCACTTAAACCAAATCTTACATAAGTAATTAAATAAAGCATGAAACAACTGTCAATCTTATCTTTTTTTCTGTTTGTTAATATTTCGATGTCTGTAGCCCAAGATTCATATACATCTGAGTTGAACATTAAATGGGAACAACGCTATTTTGAAAATATTCATAATAGTAAGGAGGCTATTAAATATCAAGGTTTTGAAGGTGAGGCCTTTGATGCATTGCAACCGAATAAAGTGAGACTTGTTCATCATTTACCACTTTCAGGAAATGGAGATCTTGTAATAAGTATCAAGCCAATTAAAACATCTTCTATAGATATAAATGGGCAAAAAGATGATATAGCATTCCAAAAAGAATGGGAAGTTGATTATCTTGTAACTCAATCAGGTTATAACTACACCGCTAATATTTCCATAGTACCTATAAGAAAGACGAATAGTGGATTTGAAAAACTTGTATCCTTTAAGTTAGTTGTTAAGTATTCGCCAAAGTCTCAGTCGACAACAAGAGACCCAGGGATGGCAGAGACTTCTGTACTTTCTAACGGGAAACTATATAAGATTGCGATACCAAACGATGGTGTTTATAAGATAAATGGAGATTTTCTTTCAAATGAACTTGGAATAGATTTAAATACTATCAATACAAATAATATTCAACTTTATGGTAATGAAGGGGGACATCTGCCACAAAACACCAGTGATGATCAACCGGATGATTTATCTGAAATACCTCTTAAAATGGAAGTTGGAGGTGATGGGGAAATATCTTCTGATGAATATTTCTTATTTTATGCGGAAGGACCTGATAAGTGGGCTTACGATAGTGAAATATTAGAATACACACATCAAAAGAATGTATACGATCAAAACAATTTTGTTTTTTTGAAAGTTGATGGAAGTGCAGGAAAAAGAGTACAAATTATAAATTCAACAGGAACGGCTGAATATGAAAGTGAAGAGTTTGACTTTCTTCAAATTCATGAAGACGAAAGAACTAATTTGTTAGGTACGTACTCAAGTACGGAAGGAACAGGGAAAGATTGGTATGGCGAGTATTTTGCATTAGAAACCACTCAGAATTTTGAGAGCAAGTTCGATATATCAGACTTAGCAACAGGTGGAGCTGGAAGCATATCAATGAACTTTGCAGCAAGAGGTGAAACAAGTACTAAAGTTAACCTAACTGTAAATGAAACTGAATTCCCAAAAACAGCAAATGGAGTTAGTTTATCTGATATTGAATCACAATATGCTTTTAATGTAAGGTTTAGAGAGGATGTTAGTCTGAACAGTGGGGCTAATAGTATCGAGGTAGAATATATAAAATCTTCTTCTCCTGATGAAGGGTGGCTAGATTATATTCAGTTGGAATATCGAAAAAAAATTACTAATAAATATCAGCAACTTAGAGTTAGTGATAGCAAATCATTGACTTTTAATATCTCATCCTTGGCGGTTCCGGCATCAGGTTATGCGGTTTGGGATGTTACTAATATAAATAATACTTCAATCATTACTCCTCAAAATAATAAAATAGTATACACTTCCGAAGGGGAGTTAAAGACATTTTATTACGTGGATGCTTCTAATTATCTAGTGCCAACGGCGGTAGGGGAAATCACTAACCAAAACCTACATGCAATTCAAAAAGCTGATTTTGTAATTGTCTATCATCCTGATTTTGCAGATGCCGCTGAAAGATTAGCTGTACATCGGAGATCTCATAATGGATATGCCGTTGAAACTGTAGATGTGACTAAAGTTTACAATGAATATTCTTCAGGAAGAGTAGATCCAACAGGAATAAGAGATTTCGCACGAATGTTACATATTCGAGATGATGGATTTAAATATATGCTATTATTAGGAGATGGATCTTATGATTATAGAGGGATATCACCAAATTTATCGGACCATAATTTCATACCTGTTTATGAAACTGATGAGTCACTGCATCCGATAGAAGGATTTCCATCTGATGATTATTATTCATTATTGAGTGATGAAGAAGGCGAAAATAAATTAAGAGGTGGCTTAGATATATCTGTTGGCAGAATTCCTGTAACAACTGCAGAAATGGCAAACGGCGTAATAGATAAAGTTATAAATTATGATACGAATAAGGCGTCTTATGGAGATTGGAGATTAAGAATCGCATTTGCGGCAGATGATGAAGATACAAATTTACATGTAGATCAAGCAGATGATTTGGCAGAAAGTGTGGAAGTCGCTCATCCTATTTATAATCAATCAAAAATATATTTTGATTCTTATGTTCAGGAATCGACTCCCGGAGGAGATAGGTATCCCGCAGCATCTGCGGCTATTAATACAGTTGTTCAAAAAGGGGCATTACTCTTAAATTATATGGGGCATGGAGGTCCTAAAGGTTGGTCTCAAGAAAGAGTATTGAAAAAATCAGATATAGATTCATGGAATAATCCTGATCATTTACCAATATTGATTACGGCTACATGTTCATTTACAGGATATGACGATCCAGCGTTGGTTTCTGCGGGAGAAGAAGCTATACAAAAAGCGAATGGAGGTGTAGTTGCCCTGTTTACGACAGTAAGAGCTGTATACGCGAGTGCTAACAAGAGATTAGCAAAGGCAGTATTCGACCAAATATTTAAGAAAATAGATGGGAGTCCTCAAACTATAGGAGGAATCATGACTACGGCAAAAAATAATACTACAAGTCCATCAAATGTTACAAATGATAGAAAGTTTGCACTCATAGGTGATCCATCTCAAACAATTGCGATACCTACATACAATGTGGCCACGACAGAAATAAACGGGCAGAGTGCAGCAAGTGTAGATACTATAAGTGCACTAGAAAAAGTAACGATCAAAGGTGTGGTTACAAATGAAAGTGGATCTACGATCTCTGATTTTAATGGGACAGTTTATCCAACTATATTTGATAAAGAGTCAACATTAGAAACACTTGCAAATGATTCTAAAAGTAAAGTCAAGGAGTTTGGAGTCTATAGGAATATATTATTCAAGGGATCTGCTACTGTGACAAATGGCGAGTTCGAATTTACATTTGTGATACCAAAAGATATTAATTACGAATTTGGAGCTGGAAGGATATCATATTATGCATACGACGGAGGGACTAGAGATGCCGCTGGTAATTTTAACAATATCATAGTTGGAGGAACTGACCCTAATGCTGTATCTGATAATGATGGTCCAGAGTTGGAGATTTTTATGAATGACGAGAAGTTCGTGTTTGGTGGAACTACAAATGGGGACCCAATTCTATTGGTTAATCTTAATGATGATCTTGGTATCAATGTAAGTGGCACTAGTATAGGGCATGATATCACAGCAATATTAGATGATGATAGCAAAAATACATATATTCTTAATGAATTCTACGAAGCTAATGTCAACGATTATACAAGCGGAAAGGTAAGGTTTCCACTTAAAGATCTAGAAACGGGTAAACACTCTTTACTTGTAAAAGCTTGGGATGTATCTAATAATAGTACTGAAGGAAGAATAGAATTTACTGTTGTAGATCAAGAAGGTGAGGAATTAAGGAATGTATATAATTACCCTAATCCGTTCACAAGTAGCACGTCTTTTATGTTTGAGCACGACCTCGTAGGTTCTGACCTTGATGTGTTTGTAGATATATATACCATATCAGGGAAGCTAGTCAAGACCATAGAGCAGAAAGTATACTCTAGTGGATATAGGGTTGATGATGTGAAATGGGATGCAAAAGACGACTATGGTGCTGGGATAGCTAAAGGCTTGTATTTATATAAAATAAAGGTCATCTCAAGAGAATTAAATCAATACAGAGAAAGCGATTTTGAAAAGCTCGTAATCCTATAACTATTACAATAACTTTAAGAATACTACTTTCCATTAATTATGATGTTCTATTTTGAACAAAATAAATTACTTTTGCGCCTCTATTGGTTTTTTAGGTCTGGGGTATGGTATGGGAAAGTACATAATACAAATCATAATAAATTTTTAGAAAATAAATTTCGAAATCTACCTAGTAACGTAATAAATAAGAAATTTACCTCGTTACGTATGTTGTCAATTCAAATAAAATAATGAAAAAAATTATTCAAGCTGCCACGATTGTACTAGCTATCTGTATATCAACTAATGTTTCATATAGTCAAGTCTATAATCCCTTTAAGAATTGTCTTGTAGGACCAAACGGTGATTGTATTCCAAATACACTACTTACAGCAATGCCTTTTTTAAGAATCGCTCCAGATGCTAGAGGTGGTGCCATGGGAGATGTAGGTATTACAGTTACACCAGATGCAAACTCTATACATTATAACGCTTCTAATCTTGCTTTTGCGGAAAAATCAACTTCATTAGCTTTAACTTATACTCCTTGGTTGAGAGAATTGAATCTTAATGACGTATTCTTACTACATTTTTCTGGGTACAAGAAATTAGATAAATTACAAACGATAGGTTTTGGGTTAAGATACTTCTCATTAGGAGAAATTAACTTCACTGATGATCAAGGGATTAATATCGGACTTGGGAATCCTAGAGAACTAGAATTTAATGTAGCGTATGCAAGAAAATTAGGGGATAACTTATCTGCATCATTAAGTGCAAAGTATGTATATTCTAACTTAGCTTCTGGTCAGCAAGTAAATGGAATAGATATCAATAGTGCAAATGCATTCGCAGCGGATATTGGAGTTACTTATAAAAAGAAGAGTAAATTAGGTGGATATGATAGTCAGTGGACATATGGAGCTGCGATTACTAATCTAGGATCTAAGGTGTCTTATACTGATCAAGCTGATGTGCAAGATTTTCTTCCTGCAAACTTAGGTTTCGGGGCTGGATTATTAATGAACTTTGATAAGTATAATACAATGTCATTTCATGTTGAGCTGAATAAGTTACTGGTTCCTTCCCCACAATCAAAGACTATTCAATTGCAAGATGGTAGTGTAGTAGACAATCCAGATTATGACGTAAATGAGAATGAAATTGCTGATTACCGAGAAAAATCATTATTTTCAGGTGTGCTTGGTTCATTTGGAGATGCACAAGGTGGGTTCAGTGAAGAGATTAAGGAGATGGCAATTTCGTTTGGTACAGAATATTGGTACGATAAGCAATTTTCAGTAAGAGCGGGATATTACTATGAGCACCAAGATAAAGGAGATAGACAATACCTTACTGTAGGACTAGGAATCCAATATAATATTTTTGGTATCAATCTATCATACTTAGTACCCACTAATAATAGAAGAAACCCTCTTGATAACACGCTAAGGTTTAGTTTAATATTTGACTTTGAAGGCTATCAGGATAAGTATGCTGATAATGAGTAATTGCTAATATTTCTGAGTGATTCGGAAAATAGAAAATAATTAAAGAGTGCGCTGCAATTGATTTTGTAGCGCATTTTTTGTCAAGACACTTTTTAAGAAAGCTAGATTGTCTGACTATTTGTCAAACTAATATTCAAATAATAGACAGAATTACAGATAAAAGGTAGTATTTGGGGATGGAATAATAGTTGACTATAAATACCTAGAAATTAAAAACAACGACTCAGTTCATTATTGAAAAATTTGAAGAGTATAAAAATATATATATGTTTGATGAATTAAAGAAAGTAGCGATAGGTCAAAGTGATGAGATGGTTCCATTATTTTCAGTATCCGATTCCGATGATGAGAATATCGAAAAGGAATCATATCCTGATCATTTACCGTTGCTTGCATTGAGGAATACAGTCCTTTTTCCGGGACAAGTTATACCAATTACAATTGGAAGGTCGCAATCGCTAAAAGCACTCAAGGCAGCTGATAAAAAAGATAAATTATTAGCGGTGATAGCTCAACGGGAGACTGGGACAGAAGATCCTACGATAGACGATCTCTTCGAAATAGGTACTGTTGCAAGAATAATAAAAGTGATAAAAATGCCAGACGGTAATACCACGGCAATATTACAAGGGAGAAAGAGATTTCATTTGGATGAGATAGTTTCGTCAGATCCGTATCAAACAGTTTCCGTTACTTCATTATCAATAGGAGAAGTTAAGGATAAACAAGAGTTTAAAGCAGCTATATCTTCTATACGAGATTTAGCGAAGAGCATAATTGAGCTTTCTCCTCAGATCCCTACAGAGGCTGTAATGATGCTTCAAAATATCAAGAATGATAACTTCTTATTGTCGTTCATTTCTTCAAATCTTAATATTAAAATTGCTGAAAAGCAAAGTATATTAGAAATTAACGACCTTGGAGTAAAAGCAAAAGTGATCCTCACGCAGATGCATAAGGAGCTTCAATTACTAGAACTCAAGGACAAGATAGAATCGAAAGTACGTGGAGGGATAGATAAGCAGCAAAAAGAATACTTCCTGAATCAACAATTGAAAACGATTCAAGAAGAACTTGGGCAAAATCCTCAGACTGAAGAACTCAAGCAATTAGAAGAGAGAGCGGCTAAAAAGAAATGGCCAAAGACTGCAAAAGCAGCTTTCGAAAAAGATCTAGCTAAGGCAAAGAGAATTAATCCGCAAATGGCTGAGTTCTCAGTGACGCTATCATACTTAGAGACTTTATTAGATCTTCCTTGGGGTGACATCACGGAGGATAACTTTGATCTAACAAAAGTAAAGAAGGTCTTAGATGCCGATCATCATGGACTGGATAAAATAAAGGAGAGAATTCTAGAACATCTTGCAGTTCTGAAATTAAAAGGAGATATGAAAGCTCCTATCATTTGTTTAGTTGGCCCTCCTGGTGTGGGTAAAACGAGCCTTGGTATGTCAATAGCTAATGCACTTAATAGAAAGTTTGTAAGGATGTCCTTAGGTGGATTACATGACGAAAGTGAAATCCGAGGGCATAGAAAAACTTATATTGGTGCGATGCCAGGTAGAATCATCAAATCTCTTCAAAAAGTGAAGACTTCTAATCCCGTTTTTATACTTGATGAGATTGATAAGATTGGTAAAGACTTCAGAGGAGATCCGTCTTCTGCATTGTTAGAAGTGCTTGATCCTGAGCAAAATGAATCTTTTTATGATAATTACTTAGAGTTAGAATACGATTTGAGTAAAGTTCTATTTATTGCAACGGCGAACTCGCTGAATACCATCCAGCCAGCTCTAAGAGACAGAATGGAAATCATACAACTGAGCGGATATTCTATTGAAGAAAAAATAGAAATATCAAAGAAGCACTTAATCCCTAAGCAGAGAAAAAATCATGGGCTAAAAGCTACAGATTTATCTCTTCCTGCAAAGTCTGTTGAAAAAATCATACAGTCTTACACAAGAGAGGCAGGTGTTAGGTCACTGGATAGAACAATAGGCTCTGTAATGAGAAACATTGCTAAAAAAGTAGCAATGGAAATGGAGTATGAGAAAAAAATATCTCCTGAAATGGTAGAAGATATCCTAGGACCAACGAAAGTGGATCTAGATAAATATACAAAAGTAGATGTATCAGGTGTAGCTGTTGGATTGGCATGGACAAGTGTTGGAGGAGATATCTTATTTATAGAAGTGAGCAAAAGTCAAGGGAAAGGTAAGTTGAACCTTACTGGGAATCTTGGTGATGTGATGAAAGAATCTGCAACTACTGCATTGAGTTTCATCAAAGCGCATAGTGAGGAGTTAGGAATTCCAGCTGATACATTTGATAAAACGGATATCCATATTCATGTGCCAGAAGGTGCAGTACCAAAAGACGGTCCATCTGCAGGTATCACTATGATGACTGCGATAACATCCGCTTTGACAGGTAAAAAGGTAAAAGCGCATCTTGCTATGACTGGCGAAATCACTTTGAGAGGTAAAGTATTACCAGTAGGGGGGATTAAAGAAAAGATCCTTGCGGCAAAGCGAGCGGGGCTTACCAAAATAATACTTTGTAAAGACAATGAGAAGCACGTTAAGGAAATAGGAGATCAGTATCTTAAAGGCGTAAAATTCGTTTTCGTAGACAGAATGATGGAGGTTATTAAAGAAGCAATCACTAATTAAAATAAGATGGCGTCAGTATTTGGGCATGCGGCATTGGCAGGAGCGATGGGAGTAGCATTGCCCAAAGTATTGAGGCGAAAAGGAGTCATTACGCTAGGGGTATTGTGTTCTTTGATGCCTGACCTTGATGTGCTTTCATTTAAATTAGGTATTCCATACCATGGGTTTTGGGGACATAGAGGGATGACACATTCTATTGTTTTTGGTGCGGGATTTGGCTTATTGATGATGTTTCTATTTCATTTTAGGGCAGAGATAAAAGATAAAATCATTCTTGCTTTTTATTATATGGTATGTACGATAAGTCATGGAATTTTAGATGGTATGACGACCGGAGGAATGGGAATCGCATACTTTTCTCCATTTGATGATAACCGATACTTTTTACCATTCAGAATGATTAAAGTTTCTCCGATTGGAATATCTCGTTTCTTTAATGAATGGGGATTGGCAGTGATTAAAAGTGAGTTCATTTGGATAGGTATTCCTTCGATGATATTTGTAGTTTTGGTATTGGGTGTCAGAAAGTTGAAATAGCTAGATGGAAAGATCTGCAGCACATTATCAAAATAATAGGTTCGAGATCTTGGCAGAGGTCAATAATGATGATGAATTTCATGGTTTTATTGGGATGCAGTTAAAGTGTAGATCATTTTCTATCAATACCTACCTTGCGTTTTTGTTTGCAATGACTTGGGTCTTACTTTCAATTTTTATTTCAAGATTTTCAACTGATTCTTCTTTAGAGGTGTTTTTCTCCCAATTATGTTTCGGTATTTTCTTTGGCTTAGGCTTGATTCCCCTTCATGAATTATTACATGGATTGTACTTAAAACTTTTAGGATGCAATTCCATCAAATTCGAATGGGACTTTCTTAAGTTTCGATACAGTTGTTTCTCGGATAGATTTGTATTTTCAAAGAAAGAATATAATCGATTCTTATTAACACCATTCACTGTCATTACAGCCAGTTTGCTTTTACTTGCATGTGTTTTTAGTCAATTTTTAGCATTTTTTTTATCTATGTTGCTCATGCATAGTTCTGTATGTGCTGGAGATTTTGCCTTAGTAGGTTTCTCTTCTAGTCTAAATAGGAGTCAATTATTCGTATACTATGACAATACAATGAAGAAAACAGTATTTCTGACTGATAAATAGGGTCTTCAAAAAAGTAAAAACATTGATATCTTAAGTACTTTTGCACCATGAATTCAATAAACTGTAATGGTAAACTAATAGATCTTTCTGTTCCGATAGTTATGGGAATTCTGAATGTGACGCCAGATTCATTTTATGATGGAGGAAAACACAATTCTATAGATGATTCTTTAGCAAAAGCAGAGCAGATGATAGCTGACGGTGCTGCTATAATAGATATAGGTGGTATGTCTTCTAGACCAGGTGCTGAGATTATTTCTACAGAAGAGGAGATGAGCAGAGTATTACCTGTGATCAAACTAATAATAGAAAAGTATCCTAATCAGGTTATTTCTATTGATACTGTCCATGGAGTTGTGGCTAAAGCCGCTATTGATTCAGGTGCTAGTATGATAAATGATATTTCGGCATCTAGTATTGATTCATCTATTATACAAGTGGCGATGGATGAAAAAGTGCCTTATGTATTGATGCATATGCAGGGAAAACCGGCGGATATGCAGGATAATCCTACTTACGATAATGTTGTGATGGATGTTCTTACATTTATGAAACAACAAGTTCATAAACTAAGAAAAGTGGGAATGGTAGATATCATTATCGATCCTGGTTTTGGATTTGGGAAAACTGTAGAACAAAATTATAAACTACTAAAAAAAATGTCTGTTTTTAGAATTCTTGATTGCCCAATTTTGGCAGGATTAAGTAGAAAGTCTATGATATATAAAGCACTTCAGATCACTCCAGAAGAATCACTCAATGGTACAACAGCTTTGCATATGATAGCACTTCAAAATGGAGCAAAAATCCTTAGAGTTCATGATGTAAAAGAAGCTTGTCAGGCTATAAAATTATTCAGCTTGGTCGATTAATAAATTATGATTATAAATAGTATGTCTATTATTGATTAATAGTCGATTAGCTTTATGTATTTTGCAATTTGGAATAAGTAGCTTTAAGTACCAAATTAAGTTCTTGTTAAACAGAGAAAATATTGACAATTAGCACCTAATAAGCGGTTATAATATTAATGGAAGTAAATGAAAATATAGAAAATGTAAAACGATCTTCTGTTTGGAGGAAAAGGTTGTTATGTGCGCTTCTAGTTTTATTTTTGTTGCCCGTTTTGCTTTTCTTTTTGATTCAGTGGTCACCAGTACAGAATAGAATAGTGGACTACATGACCAATAGAATCAGTAATTCTATAGATGGAGAAGTAACGATAGATAGAGTAGATATTAGTATTAATGATGGTCTTCAATTGGTTGGATTCAATTTAATCGGGAGTAAGTCAGATACAATTCTTTCTGCTAAGTCATTGGACGTGAGTCTAACTCAAAGCTTATATAGTTTATGGAATAAATCAGTGGCTATCGATGCTATTGATTTGGATTCTCCTCAAGTAAAAATAACTACATATAAAGGAGAGCTAAAAAGTAACCTTAACAAAATACTATCCTCATTAGGCAAACCTTCTGAGGGTGAAGAGGGTGGAGAATCTTTTAATTTTGATATCAAAAAAATTAATCTTAAGAATGTTGGTTTATTGATTGAAAATGAAAATTCACAACAAATTCAGTCAGTAGATGTCAGGAACGGATCGATTATTATCAACTCAATATTAGCGGATGGTGGTTTCGATATTGAGAAATTAATATTAGATCAACCCATTATTAGAATCATTAAAGAAGGTAAGAATATTTCTGTTCAAAATGATAGTAAGCAGTTGGCAGAGCTTGTTGATACTATTTCAAATGTTGAAAAACCAATCACTATCCTGTTGAATCAGATTTTGATTAAGAAAGGAATATTTTCTCTCGAAGATAAAAATAAAGCTCCGCTCCTTTATTCTGACGTTTTGGATTATGGGCATTTTGAAATATCGGATATCGACCTAGAAATATGTGATATGTCCATCAACGGAAGTGATGGCATTAATTTTAATTTAGATCGCCTTGATTTTATAGATGATAAAGGATTTGAAGTCAAATCTCTTACTAGTGAAAATACAATCATTCGTTCGGACTATATAAGTTTTCCAAATTTCTCATTTATTACTGACAGAACTAATCTTAGCAAGTCTATAGCATTAGATTTTGATTCTTTTGCTGATTTTTCAGAGTTCGAACAAAAGGTGAATATTTACTCTAATCTAACTTCGAGTAAGGTTTATCTTGGTGATATCATGCACTTTGTAGAGAAGCTAAATCGGAGTTCTTTTTTTATCCAAAATAAAAACAAGACAGTAAGCCTATCTGGAAAGGTCAGTGGTGTGATAGATAACCTTACTGGTCAAAAAATGGATATTAGAGTTGGTAATGAGCTTGTATTAAATGCAAGTTTTTCTACTAGGAAATTGACGGTCAGAAATAGAGAGTTCTTAGATATAAGAATGAAAAAATTAAAGACGAATATTCACTTTTTAAAATCATTTATACCTGGTTTTGCTCCACCTGGAAATTTTGACAAGCTTGGCGATATTACTTTTAGTGGTAGTTATTATGGGTATTTAAAAGACTTCGTAGTTTTTGGAGGACTCAAGTCTGATATGGGTGATGCATTCATGGATATGAGACTGGATATAAAAGATGGAAGTAATCTTGCACAATATAGTGGCGAATTGAGTGTAGAACAATTTAAGCTAGGGGATTGGACTGATAATCAAGATTTTGGATTGGTTGATTTCTCAGCGGCTATTACAGACGGTAAAGGACTAACATTGAATTCTGTCTATTCGGATCTATATGCAACTGTAGAATCATTGACATTTAAAGGGTATGAGTATCGAGATTTTGTGATGGATGCACAAGTCGATAAGAGTAAGTTTAATGGTGAATTTAGTATTTCTGATGAAAATATCGATTTTGTATTTGATGGAAATATCGACATAAAAGACAGTATTCCACACCTTGACTTTAAGGCGAATATAGAACAAATTGATTTTCAGAAACTAAATCTTGTCGACAAACCATTTGCAATTCAAGGGAATGTAGACATCAATGGGTATGGCATAGATATTAATGACCTCGTAGGTACAATGATCGCAAGTGATATCAGAGTAGCTGCAAATGATACGCTATATACAATGGATACTGTCTCAGTAACGGCATATGAAGCTGGATATAAAAGTAGAGAAATAAAACTGTTCTCGGATATAGCAAGTATAGAACTAGAAGGGGAATACGATCTTAGTTCATTGGTGTCGGCTACTAAACGATTATTAAAGACTAATTATCCTCACTTAACGCAGAATTGGCCAGAAAACAATAGTCTTAATCAAAAGGAACAAGATCTACGATTTGATATCAGCATTTTTGACAGTAGAAATTACTTTGACCTTATTGGGGTCAAAGATCTAAGTACTAAAAACTTCAAGGCAAAAGGTTCTTTAGATACAAGAAAAGGGGACTTGTCGTTTGCTTCATCAATACCATTTCTCGGTATCCAAAACAATAGCTTTTGGGATACACAAGTGCTTATAAGTAGTGATAATAAAAGCGGAGATATATTAATCAATGTAGATTCTACTGTCATCGGAAATAATTCTTTTAATTCAATCGATATTCAAAGCAGGATGATTGGTGATACCATAGAGTTCTTAGTAAGTACTAAAGAATTTGTCGATTCATTAGAAAGCTTAGATATTCAAGGAAGGATGGTCCCTCTCCCAGAGGGCTATAAGCTTAATATTACTGATAATGAAATAGAAGCACTAGGTGGGGTTTGGTCATTCGAAGAGAATAATGAAATAGTGATTGGTTCTAACTATCACAAGATTGATAATCTTAGGATGTCAGATGGAAAGAGATCGATTACCATCGATGATGTTGATACCAAAGGTCTAGCCATGTATTTGGCGGATTTTAATTTTTCGACAATAAATAGCTTGATTAATCATGATAAAATAAGTTTTTCCGGTGAAGGGGATCTTAGTGTGTTTGTGGATAATGTATATGAAAACCAGAACCTAGAAGCTAATATGTACATTGAGGATTTTACAATTAATGAAGATAGCTATGGTACACTGGAACTGGATGTGAGTAAGGATGCTGATAAACCAGTCAATATGTTATTATCATTGGGACATTATGATCATGAGCTGTTAGTAAATGCTGCAATTGATCCAGCAAATAATAATGAAGTAACTGCTTCTGTGGAAAGTAAAGCATTTCCGTTACATATATTCGAATATTTGTTAGGCGATGGTATCAAAAACACTTATGGTGGATTTGACTTGAAAGCAAAGATAAATGGACCTGTTTCTAACCTGAAAATTGATGGCAAGGGATTTTTGAATGGCGGAGTTACTATAATATATACGGGGGTAGATTATAAAATCGAAAATCAAGAAGTACGTGTAACTGAAAAATTGATTGACTTGACTGGGGCCGAGATATTGGACCCTGAAGGTGGTATTGGTTACATAACGGGAGGTATTAATCATAATACTTTTAGGAACTTTAATTTGGATGCACTGATATCTGGGACTGATGTCGTAGCTCTGAATACGACCAGGTTTGATAATCCGATGTACTACGGATACGGAAAAGGTGATATGTCTGCGAAATTTACAGGACCGTTCCATTTAGTAAATATGAAGATTAATGCCAATGCCAAGGAAGGTTCGACTATTAATATCCCAATATCAGGTGGAGAGACAACAACCGATAAAAATTTCATCAAATTTGTAAAAAGAGAGGATCTATTTGCTAAAAAATCTCAAGACGAAAAAGCCTTCCGATTTGAAGGATTGGATATTTCAATAGATATGACAATGACTCCTGAAGCTAGAGTGAATATCATATTTGATGAGAGTAGAGGTGACGTTATACAGGGATATGGCCGCGGTAATATAAAAATGAATGTTACCCGATATGGAGATTTTGATATGTACGGAACATATGAGATAGAGCGTGGAGAATACCTCTTTACTGCACTGGGTGCTGTTGCTAAACCGTTTCAAGTAAGGAGGGGAGGACAAATTAGATGGACTGGTGATCCAATTAATGCTACTCTTAATATTGTAGCTGACTATCAGGTTAGGACGGCCATGGATGTATTTTTGTCTGAGTTTGTGGTAGGTAATCCGATTTTGGAAACTGCATCTAGAAGTAAAACGCAAGTAGAACTCATCCTTAATCTTGGGGGTACCCTTTTTAAGCCAAATGTGAATTTTGATCTTGATTTTCCTGATCTCCAAGGAGAATTGCGCACCGTTGTTCAAAGTAAGATGAGAACTCTAAATGCGAATCAAGCTGAATTGAATAGCCAAGTTCTTGGTCTTGTAGTATTTAATTCTTTTCTACCTAGTAATAGTAGTCAGATTGCATTAGGGGGATCAGAGATTGGATCTGCGGGTATCGGTACATTGAGTGAATTTATATCTAGTCAAGCATCCCTTCTCTTTACTGGATTACTGAATGAAGTATTTGCAGATAATGGGCTGATTTCCGGATTTGATTTTGATATCGGATTACGAAAAAACTCCTTTAATGGGGTACAGAACAATAACAATACGTTGGCACCTGATGAGATAGAAGTCAATCTAAAAAATAGATTTAAATTCCTAGATGAAAGGCTGTCACTTGACCTTGGAGGTAACTATGTTTGGGATAATGTTCTCAATGGTTCTGCGGTTGGTAACTACTTCATTGGTAACTTTGTGCTTGAGTATTTCTTGACAGATGATAGAAAGCTCAAGCTAAGAATGTACGGGCGATATGATTTTGATGAGATCGAAGCGGTAAGAAGACAAAAATATGGTCTTGGGGTAGGGTATAGAACAGAATTCGGAACCCTTTCGGATTTTAAACAGACGATGGCTGAGCAATTCAGAGTTGGGCATGTGGATGATGAGGGAGAGGGGGAAGTTCAGGATTGAGATTTTATCATTCTGATTTTTTATGTAATTTATACCATAGTATTTATTTAACATGGCAGTAGCTCTAATTTCATTGGAGGTAAAAATAAGGTAAGCACCAGAAAAAAGGTCTATCCCAAAATATCTGACAAATCTAAGCACACCTATCTGACATATCAAAGAATTTCTGACATTTATATCTTCGGCAGTCACAATGGAATAATCACTAATCGCGAACTTATTACAATCTACCCACCAATCAAATCTTTCAACCTAGTACTGCGATCAATCAAAATATGATCTAAAATGACCATAGCCGCCATGGATTCTACAATCGGTACAGCTCTTGGTACTACGCAAGGATCATGTCTACCTTTTCCAGTTACAATAGTAGTATTTCCGTCTTTATCAACAGAGTCTTGTGCCGATATGATGGTGGCTACGGGTTTGAATGCCACATTAAATGTGATGTCCATACCATTACTAATACCACCTTGTATACCACCAGAATAGTTAGTCTTAGTGGTGATTTTGCCATCTACATTTTCGAATGCGTCGTTGTGCTCAGATCCTTTCATAGTCACAGCATCGAATCCAGACCCTAGTTCAAAACCTTTGACTGCATTGATGCTGAGCATCGCTTTTCCTAATTCAGCATGAAGTTTATCGAACACTGGAGCACCTATACCTGCAGGCATCCCAGAGATATTGCAATGAATAGCGCCTCCGATCGTATCTCCTTCTTTTTTTATTTTGGTGATCAAGTCTATCATTTGTATCGCTGTCTCTGGGTGTGGACAACGGATAATATTATCATCAATTTTAGTGTAGTCGACTTTTATATTCGAATCTAGCTTTATGTCACCTACTTGATTCACAAATGCATTGATATTGATTCCCATTTTAGTCAGGATTTGCATAGCCACGGCACCAGCTATGACTCTAGCCGCTGTTTCTCTAGCACTAGATCTACCACCGCCTCTATAGTCACGAATCCCATATTTCTTACTGTATGTATAATCCGCATGACTAGGACGATACTTGTCCATGATGTGACTATAATCTTTTGATCGTTGATCTTGATTTCGGATAAATATAGCTAGCGGAGTTCCAGTTGTCTTGCCTTCGAATACTCCAGAGAGGACCTCGAATTCTTCATTCTCGTGTCTTTGAGTAACGATTTTAGATTGGCCTGGTTTTCTTCTTTGTAGTTCTGCAAATATGTGATCTGCATCAAGCTCAAGCCCTGATGGACAACCGTCTATAACTACACCTATTCCTTTACCGTGAGATTCTCCGAAAGTTGTGATTTTATAGAGTGTGCCAAATGTGTTGCCAGCCATAAGTTGTAATATTTGTAATTCTAGATGTAAAGGTATAGAAGATATTGGAATAAATGGAATGGTTCCATGTCATTTACCATTTCAAAAAGCAATTATAAATATACTTTCGGTGATCTCGCTAAGATCAAAAACAACTCTTTCATTGTATTCTACAATATGGTAATCCTGATAGGAATATGAGAATGATTTGGTTTTGGTTAACCAAGTTTGAAGAGTTAATGATCTCAGAAGATCAACGTATTATGAGAAAATACAAAAAGTTTTTATCTTGACCTCAGAGAGGCCACCGATGTAAGGCCACCGACGTAAGGCTAATCTTTATTCTAGCAAACGATTGGTTCTTTATAATTATGGGAAGGTGGCTTTTAGAATGTTGTGACTATTCTGCTTACTTCATCACTGGCTGAAATATTATTGTTAGAAAGTGTTTTCATAAGCTTTTCATAACCAAGTTCTATCTCAGTTCTTCTCAGTAATGCGGAATTAAGTGCGGCAGCGATTTTATCGCCTTCGGCCTCATTTTGTATCAACTCTGTGACCAAATCATTGTCTAGTATCAAGTTGACCAAGCAAATATATTTTAGATCTACCAATCGTTTGCCAATCGCATAATTGATTGATGATGTTTTGTAGCAAACAACCTGCGGTACTTTAAAAAGAGCGGTCTCAAGAGTTGCCGTACCACTTGTTACAATTGCTAGATCTGCAACTGACAATAAGTTATAAGTATCATTTTCTATGATCGTGACATGTTTTTGATGATCTACTAACAAATCTGTATAAAATGATCGATTTACATTTGGCGCAGCAGCTATGACAATATGATATTCTTTTCTGAACTTTAATGCAGCAGAGATATAATCTGGCAGAACTTTACTAATTTCTTGATTTCTACTTCCTGGTAATACAGCTAATATTTTTTTGTTACTCAAGTTGTGGGTTATCTTGAAATTCGGATTAGCCTCAAAATTTTGAATCACAGGCAGCAACGGGTGACCAACATAATGTGCATCTACCTCATATTTTGAATAGAACTTTTTCTCAAAAGGCAGGATGCAGATCATATCATCAATATATCTTTTTACCTTTTTGACTCTTTCTTTTTTCCAAGCCCATAGCTGTGGAGAGATGTAGAACACATTATAAAATCCTTCTTTTTTTGACCATTCTGCCATTCGAAGATTAAAACCAGGATAATCGATGTATATAATTTTGTCTGGTTGGAATTCTTGGATGGTTGCTTTTGCTTCTTTGAAGAAACCTTTGATTTTGCTGATATTTTTGATCACTTCGGTGAACCCCATGATAGATGTCTCTCTGATGTGAGTGATCATGCCATCTGCAACCGAGGCCATATGATCTCCACCCCAGTATCTAAACTCGGCCATGGGGTCACGCACTAATATGGCCTTCATCAGATTTGAGCCATGAAGATCGCCCGAGGGCTCGCCAGCTATGATGTAGTATTTCATACCTTGTAGTGTTAAAAAATAATTTATCCATTTGATGCTGATCTATTGTCCCTATCCTTGGGTACAAAAAATACTCATTTTGCCTTGGATCGCTCCGTTTTTTGTGCCTCGACTATGAACAAAAGCTCAAGCCTGAAATGACCAACTTGTTTTTTCGCCATTATATTAAAAGAGGATTCTACCAAACTGCCAGACCCAGAAACCAACGTAGAGTAGGGTAGGGAAGACGATTCCACGCATAGTGTCATCCCATTTTTTATTCCGACAGATGTTAAATGGAATCAAATTAGTACAAATTCCTAATAAAGCCAATGTTCTCATTCTTCGGGATACTCCTCCACCTGATACATACTCCATAAGACCCGCTTGAGCCAATAGACCAAAGATGAATTCTACCAATATGTAACCCAATACGGGGACGATAGCGCCAACAATAAGGCCTGTGAATACTGAGTTTTTTTCTATCATATTTATTTAGACTATTTAGGTTTAGACTATTTAGGTTTAGACTAATGTGTGTTCGACTATTTAATACTTAAATTCTCCGATGCTTGCGTCGGAGTCATAAAAAGATGTTTTTGCATAAAAACGCCTTATCACAAAAAAGATCCGAATACCGACCTTTAGGTTGGAAAAATTTTGGCGAATGCTCC